>DATNGI010000094.1:0-22183 GCA_035605955.1 Rhizomicrobium sp. | reverse complement strand
TGGCGGGTTCAAGTAAATGGCCCGTTTAAGACTGTCCTTACGCGGCACAGTTGGCGCTATGCTTAAGAAAGGCTGAACGCGCGGAAATGACTGGAATCCTTGATGTCTGACACACCGATCGCGCCCCCCGTCGCGGGCATTTCGTACGAGGCCGGTAAACCTTTGTTCGATCTTCAGGCCAATCAGGGCCAACTTGCCGCGCTGGCTGGCTCGCCGCCGCCTGGCCCGCGCTGGTTCACCGATGCCATCGCCAAGACGCCCGAAGAGCGTTTCGTCGTCGTGAAGGATGCGCGTATCCACTATCTCCGCTGGGGCGACGCCACCAAGCCCGGGGTCCTCTTGGTGCATGGCAATGCCGCCCATGCCTGCTGGTGGAGCTTCATCGCGCCATTCCTGACCGGCGATTATCACGTCGCGGCGATGGATCTGTCGGGGATGGGCGACAGCGATTGGCGTGCGTCGGACGGCGATCAGCCCGCCTACACCATGGCGCTGTTCGCCGACGAGATGCTGGCCGTGATGAAAGACGCGGGCATGTTCGCCGCAGCCAAGCCGCCGGTGATCGTGGCGCATTCCTTTGGCGGCTTTGTCGCCATGAAGGCCGCCGCCGACTATGGCGACAGGCTGACCGGGATCGTGATCATCGATTCTCCCGTCAATCCGCCCCTTCGTGGCGAAAGCGTACGGCGGTCCGCGGACCACAAGCCGCGTCCGCACAATGTCTATCCCAGCCTGGCGGCGGCGCTCGCCCGCTTCCGGCTGATGCCGCCCCAGATCTGCGAGAATTTGTTTCTGCTGGATTGGGTGGCGCGGCGCTCGCTCAAGGAAGTCGCGACCGCCAATGGCGATGTCGGCTTCACCTGGAAATTCGATCCCGCCATTTGGCGCCATTTCTCTATTGGCGACACGGCCCTCTTGCTGAAAGAGACACGTTGCCGGGTGGCGGTCTTCCGGGGCGCGCATTCCGTGCTGATGCCGCCCCGGGTGGGCGACTATATTTTCGACCTGCTGGACCGGGCGGCACCCGTGGTCGAGATCCCGGAAGCGCAGCATCACATCATGCTGGACCAGCCCCTGGCCCTGGTGGCGGCGCTGAGGGCTCTGCTGGCCGACTGGGAGCATTCTGTCGCAACCCGCCGCATGGCGCCTTTTGCTGGCCCATAAACGATTGCCGGACGGCGTTCCTTTGCTATATTGCGGCCACTTTCAAGAGCGAGTCCCATGGCTTCCCACGACGATCATTATGTTCCCGGCTCGATGGACATTAGTCAGCATCAGCGGGCCTATGCGGGCTTTCTCACCTTCGTGAAATATTCGCTGGGGTTCATCCTTCTGGTGATGATCTTCCTGGCGGCCTTCCGGACCCACGGGTAAAGGGGCTCGGGGCTGGGGATGAAACTCGCGGTCCCCAGGGAAACAGCTTCGGGTGAAACGCGGGTCGCCGCCACCCCGGAATCCGTAAAGAAATTCAAGAGCCTAGGCCTGGACGTGGCCGTGGAAACCGGCGCCGGAACGGCCGCTCGCATCGCGGATGCCGATTATGTCGCCGCTGGCGCCAGCATCGCGCCGGACGCAAGGACCGCGCTGGCCGACGCCGACATCGTGCTTAAGGTGCGCGGGCCTGCCGCCGCCGAATCCGGGCTGATCAAGAAAGGCGCGGTGGTCGCGGCGCTGCTCGCGCCCCACACCGAAAAAGCGGCGATTGCGACCTTGGCCGGGAGTGGCGCCACGGCCTTCGCCATGGAATTCCTGCCCCGCATCTCCCGTGCCCAAGCGATGGACGTGCTGTCGTCCCAGGCCAATCTGGCGGGCTACAAGGCCGTGATCGACGCCGCGGCCCAGTTCGGACGCGCCATGCCCATGATGATGACGGCGGCAGGCACGATTGCGCCGGCCCGTGTGCTGGTGATGGGCGTGGGCGTGGCGGGCCTGCAGGCCATCGCCACCGCCAAAAGGCTTGGCGCTATCGTCAGCGCCACCGATGTGCGCCCCGCTACCAAGGAGCAGGTGGAGAGCCTGGGCGGCAATTTCGTGGCGGTGATGGACGAGGAATTCAAGAACGCCCAGACCGCGGGCGGTTACGCCAAGGAAATGTCGGCGGAGTATCAGGCCAAGCAGGCGGCTTTGATCGCCGAAACCATCAAGAAACAGGACATCATCATCACGACCGCGCTGATCCCGGGCAGGAAAGCGCCCGTGCTGGTGTCGGAAGAGATGATCAAGACCATGAAATCGGGCTCGGTGATCGTGGATCTGGCGGCGGAAGCGGGCGGCAACACGCCGCTGACCAAGGCGAATGAAGTGGTGGAAGTCCATGGCGTCACCATCATGGGCTATTCCAACCTGCCGGGCCGGCTGGCGGTGGATTCCTCCTCGCTCTATGCCCGCAACCTGTTCAATTTCGTGTCGCTGCTGGTGGACAAGAAGACCGGCGCCCTCGCCATCGACTGGAATGACGAGATCGTCAAAGGCGCGCTGGTGACGAAAGACGGCGAAGTAGTGCATCCGGCGGTGAAGTCATAAGCGAAGCCCCACTCGGGCTTCGAGGGATGGGACATACTATGGAAGCAATCGATCCCTTCGTATTCCGGCTTTCCATTTTCGTGCTGGCGATCTTTGTCGGCTATTTCGTGGTCTGGGGCGTGACGCCGGCGCTGCACACACCTTTGATGAGCGTCACCAACGCGATTTCCTCCGTCATCATCGTGGGCGCGTTGATCGCGGTGGCCGTGCCGGCGCTTTCCGACGCCTCCTGGACCTCCAAGATACTGGGCTTCTTCGCCTTGATCCTGGCCAGCGTGAATATCTTCGGCGGTTTCCTGGTCACCGCCCGCATGCTGGCGATGTATAAGAAAAAGGGCGCGAAATGAGCGGGCCCTCTTTTTTTGCCGCCCTCATGTTGAGCTTGCCGAAACATGAGGTCGCGGCATGATGGCGAATATCGCGGCCCTCCTCTATCTCGTCGCCGGTGTTCTGTTCATCCTGGCCTTGAAGGGCCTGTCGTCGCCCGCTTCTTCGCGCACGGGCAACCGCAACGGCATGCTGGGCATGCTGATCGCGGTGCTCACAACGCTGTGGGTGGCGGGTGTTTCCGATGTGCTGACCTGGGGCCTGGTGATTGGCGGCATTGCCATCGGCGGCGCCATCGGCGCGGTGATGGCCAAGCGCATCGCCATGACCAACATGCCGCAACTGGTGGCGGCCTTCCATTCTCTGGTGGGCCTGGCGGCGGTGCTGACGGCGGCGGCAGCGCTTTATTCGCCGCAAGCGTTCGGCATCGGCGCGGAAGGCGCCATCCGCACCCAAAGCCTGGTCGAGATGTCGTTGGGCGTGGCCATCGGCGCTATTACCTTCGCCGGTTCGCTGATCGCTTTCGCCAAGCTCAATGGCAATATGAGCGGCGCGCCGATCATTCTTCCGGCGCGGCATCTGCTCAATCTTCTGATCTTCCTGGCGATCGTGGGATTGATCGTCTATTTCACCATGGACCAGCCTTATTGGGCCTTCTGGGCGATCACGGCGCTCTCCTTCGTGTTCGGCATCACGCTCATCATTCCCATCGGCGGCGCCGACATGCCGGTGGTGGTGTCTATGCTGAATTCCTATTCTGGCTGGGCGGCGGCGGGCATCGGCTTCACGCTTGAGAACACCGCCTTGATCATCACCGGCGCGCTGGTGGGTTCTTCGGGCGCGATCCTTAGCTACATCATGTGCAAAGGCATGAACCGCAGCTTCATCTCGGTGATCGCGGGTGGCTTCGGCGGCGAGACGGCGGCGGCGGGCGGCACCAAAGAGATGCGGCCGGTCAAGCAGGGCTCGGCCGACGATGCCGCCTTCATCATGAAGAATGCCGCCAGCGTGATCATCGTGCCGGGCTATGGCATGGCGGTGGCGCAGGCCCAGCACGCCGTGCGCGAAATGGCCGACAAGCTGAAAGCCGAAGGCGTCAAAGTCTCTTACGCCATCCATCCGGTGGCGGGACGCATGCCCGGCCACATGAATGTGCTCCTGGCCGAAGCCAGTGTGCCCTACGACGAAGTGTTCGAGTTGGAAGACATCAATTCCCAATTCGCCCAGGCCGATGTCGCTTATGTGATCGGCGCCAATGACGTCACCAACCCTTCCGCCAAGACCGATCCCAAATCGCCCATCTTCGGCATGCCGATCCTGGATGTGGAAAAAGCCAAGACCGTGCTCTTCATCAAGCGCGGCATGGGCTCGGGCTATGCCGGGGTCGAGAACGAGCTCTTCTTCCGCGACAACACCATGATGTTGTTCAGCGATGCCAAGAAGATGACGGAAGAGATCGTCAAGGCTCTCGGCTAATCGCATGATCCGCGCCGCGCGATTGCCGGAAGATGAACCGGCGATCCTCTCTTTCATCTGGAGCCTGCAGGCATTCGAAAACGCGTTCGAGCCCAATCGGCGGCTCGATCCGGATTTCGCTGCCGAGCATTGGCCGGATGTGCGGGCGCAGGCGGCGGCACGCGGCGCGATCTTTGTGGCGGAAAATGATGGCGTGACGGTCGGCTGGGCTTTTGTGCTGGAGGAAGCTGGCGATCTTTTTGTGGCGGAAAAGCAGCGCCGTTATGGCTTCGTCGCTGAATTGTTCGTGGCAGAGACCGCACGGGGTCGGGGCCATGGTCGTGCCTTGATCGCGGCCTGTGAAGACTGGACCCGCGCACGCGGCATGGCGGTCCTTATGATCGGGGTGCTAACCGGAAACGACAAAGCCGCCGCGGTGTATCGCCGCGACGGCTTTGCGCCATACAATTTGTTTATGCGGAAATATCTTTAGGCTGCGGCCCGTTTGGGCAGAGACAGAACCGCCAAGACAAGCTCCGCCATGACGCGTACAATCAGAAGCGCGATCAGACCGCGCAGCAGCGCGCCCACGATCACCACCAGACCGAACCAGGGCGAGCGGGGCATCATGCCGAAAGGCCCGCGGTGATGACCCCAGCGATGCCAGCCGCGATAGTCGCCGCGCATGCCACGAAAATCCGGCCGGGTGTTCTGCTCGCCCTGCGCCTGTGGCGCCGGATTGCCTTGTTGCTCAGCTGTCGCGCCGGACGGCGGTGTGGCGCTTGATGTGATCGCCGGCCGCTGCATCGGCGTGTGGGTGAGGATCATCACGCCGCGGCCGATGCCGAACAGCGTGCCAAGTCCGATCAGGATCAGGGCAATCGTGTAAAGCAGGCGGATGATGCCTTCCGCCATGGGTGTTCCAAGATTGAGAATATCGCGAGCTGCCATGTCTGTGCTCCCTGTGACGCGCTTGAGAAGCGCACCTCCAGGACCATTTTAGCACCATGGCCCGACCAACCTTGTCAGTTCTTTGTCAGGCTTTGAGGCCGCCCATGGCGCACACCACTTTCCACTCTTCGGCCGTAACCGGTTGAACCGACAGGCGAAAGCTGGTCACCAAGCTCATATTCTTAAGCTTGGGGTTGGCTTTGCAATCCGCCAGCGACACAGGTTTGGGAAAATCTTTCACGGCCTTTACATCCACCAAGCCGAAAATGCCCTTTTCGTCGGTGGGATCGGGGCGATATTCGTCGATCACTTCCACGATCCCCACCACCCTTTTCTCCTCGCCGGTGTGATAGAAGAAGCCCAGATCGCCCTTCTTCATCGCCATCATATTCTGCTTGGCGGTGTGATTGCGCACCCCGCTCCAGGGCTCGCCCTTGGCGCCCTTTTTCTTCTGCATGTCCCAGGAAAAGGTTTCGGGCTCGGTCTTGAACAGCCAGTATTTCATTCCGCTTTCAACCTCCTCGACATCAATCGCGTCAGCGCTTCGCCAAGCGGCAGAGCGCCGCTCAAAAGATCCGCCATCGCCTCGGCGATGGGAAGTTCTGTGCCGTGCGCCCGAGCGCGTTTGACCAGGGCGGGCGCCGTAGCCACCCCTTCGGCGAGGGGATGACCCGGGCGATCGAGCTCGGCCACCGATTTGCCTTGGCCCAACTCGACACCGAAGGAAAAGTTGCGCGAGCTTTTGCTGGTGGCGGTGAGCACCAGATCGCCCAAGCCCGAAAGGCCCATTAATGTTTCGCGTTTCGCGCCCAAGGCTTCGCCCAGCCGCGTGAGCTCCGCGAAGCTGCGGGCAAGAAGTGCGGCGCGCGCATTCTCGCCCAGGCCCAAGCCTTCGACCACGCCACAGGCGATGGCATAGACATTCTTGGCCGCGCCACCCAAGGCCACGCCAGTGATGTCGTCGCTGGCGTAGGGCCGGAACGACAGCGAACCCAAGCTCGCCTGCAGGCGCTCTGCCACATCGCTTTGCGCAGCGATGGTCACAGCCGTCGGCAAGCCCTTGGCCACATCGCGCGCAAAGGATGGCCCGGACAGGATCGCGATAGCCGCTTGCGGAACGGCCTCGGCGACGACTTCGTTCACCAGCTTGCCGGAGTTTTTCTCGATGCCCTTGGCGCAGATCGCAAGCGGCGTGCCGGCTGCCACCAGCGGCGCAAGCTGCCGCGCGAAATCGCCCAGCACCTGTGCCGGCACCGCCAGAAGCACAGCGTCAGCCTGAACCGCTTTGGTCAATGTCCCGGTGACGGCCAGGGATTCGGGCAACGTCACGCCGGGAAGAAAATGTTTATTCTCGCGATATTCGACGATGTCGGCGACGACTTCCGCCTCGCGCGCCCACAGGATCGTGTCCGCGCCGGCATTCACGGCGGCGATAGCCAGCGCTGTTCCCCAGGCGCCGCCACCCAGGACGGCGATGCGCGAATAAGGCGGAAGCATGGTCATTTTATGAGCGGTTGCGTGGGCGAAAATGAAATGGTTTGGTGGATCGGCAAAGACGAACTTAGCCCGATCATGCGCTCTCTCGCCATCCTTGCCGCCGCCGCTGCGCTCACACTTCTGGCGGCCGCCGCGCCGGCGCGCTATCCCGGCACCTATAGTGCCGAGGACGCCGCCAAGCTCGACAAGCTCAGCGCCTATCTCAATTCCGTCCACACCCTGAAGGGCAATTTCGTTCAGCTGAGCCCGGAAGGCGATTTGGCTCAAGGGGAATTCGACCTCGCCAAGCCCGGCAAGCTGCGCTTCGCCTATAATCCGCCCAGTCCGATTCTGATCGTGGCCACCGGCGGCGACATCTATGTCAAAAATTCCCGCCTCAACACGGTGGACCGCAATGCGCTGTCCGATACGCCGCTCGACATCCTGCTCAACCGCGACGTGGACTTACGGCACAATCCCGCCGTCACAGGGGTGGAGGAGCAGCCAGGCCAGCTGATTGTGCATGCCCGCGCCAACACCACCCGCAACCAGAGCAACATCACCCTGGTCTTTGCCTATCCCGCAATTGAGCTTCGGCAATGGGTCGTCAAGGACAATCAGGGCGGCACGACCACGGTGGCGCTGACGGGCGTCCAGACCGGTGTGGCAGTACCAGACTCGGTTTTCGCGGTGCCGACGAAGGACCCAATCGCCAAGAAGAATTGACTTTTGGTAAGTTTATACTTACCGTAAGCTATGGCTTACGAATACACTTTAGACGCGCTTGGCGACCCAATGCGCCGACAAATATTCGACAGGCTTCGCTCCGCGCCAAACTCGGTCGTGGCCCTGGCGGAAGGCCTGCCCATCAGCCGACCGGCGGTCTCTCAGCATCTCAAAATCCTCAAGCAAGCCGGTCTGGTGACCGACCAGGCTCGCGGCACGCGGCGGGTCTATCGTGTGGACCATGGCGGGCTTTCGGAGCTTCGGGCTTGGCTCGACGGCTTTTGGGAGGAGGCGCGGGGCGTCTATGAGGCCGAAATTCAGGAGCAGATCGATGAAAGAAAGAACACCTGACCGCGGTGATTGATATCGATTCGATTATTGCAAAAATACAACTGTCACGTCTAAAGAAGTTGTAAAACAAAAAAACTTGAAAACTGTGGCTCCAGTGCATAGCTTCAGTCCTGGAAGACAGGTTCGTCCGGCAGGCTCTGCCCCCCCGCTCGCACGCCAGACCCTGTTTTCCGCGGATGCCGGTTCATCCCCTCCAGGCATCCTTGCGCGTAACGGCGCTTTTAACGCCCGGTCCCAAAAGGATCGGGCGTTTTTTTGATTTTGAATGGTCGCACCCGCCGTTGGCGGATGCTCCGTGTCGCACGCCAAGGCAGTGCATCGGGTTTCGTGTCTCAAACCGTGACGCGGCGGAGCGTGAGGTTGATGCGGCCGCCACCGGGGATCAGCGACGAGCTGCCCGGCCGGATGCGGTCGATGCCGTGATAGGCGAGCCGGGCCGGCCCGCCGAACATCACCACATCGCCGGACGCGAGATCGATGCTGTGGGTCGCGCCGCGCCGTGTGCCACCGCCAATGCGGAAGCGGGCGTCGTCGCCTAGCGACACCGACACCACCGGCGCTAACAATGCGCGTTCGTCCTTGTCTTGGTGCAGGCCCATGCGGGCTTCGCCGCGATAGAGATTGACCAGGCAACATTCCACGTCGGGCGCGTCGGCGATCTCGCGCCACAAATCGATCAACGCCTTGGGAATGGCCGGCCATGTTTTACCCGTGACGGGATGCATCGGTTGATAGCGATAGCCCTCTTTGTCCGACACCCAGCCCAGCGATCCGAAATTGCTCTCCTGCACCGAGAAGGGCTTGCCCGATCCCGGCATGGTGGGCCGGTAAAGCGGCGCTTCCTCGAGTCGGGTCAGCACATCGTCCAGCAGCTGTTGTTGCGCGGCTTTGGAAAATCGTTCCCGCCACAGAATGACACCGGGCGCGATCGCTAATCGCGTCACCATTGAAACGGGCTGCGGGTGGGGACCAGAAAGATGCCGCCATGGGTGTCGGCCATGCCGCGGCTCTGAAGCCAGGCTGCTAGCCGCTCGGGCGTGTAATGTTCGGCGATCCAGGCCGCCAGCGGCAAGCCGCTCGCATCTTCGGCGGCGAAATCCAGAAATAGCTTCAGCCAGCGCTGTTGCTTCTTGGGAAAGTGCAGATAGGGAAAGCGCGCATATTGGGCGCGCGCCTCAGCCATCGCGGACCACCCATCGCGATGAATGAGATAAAGCGCGGCGGCAAAACTGGTGCGATCCTGGCCGCCGGAGCATTTGAGGACAAAGGGGTGTGGCGCGCTGTCGAAAGCTTCGATCAGCCGCGCCAGCATGGGGCGCGTGGGCAGCTTGCGGGAATCCAGCATGGCGTCGAAATGGGCGATGCCGCGCAGGTCCGCCGCCTTGGTCTCGTTCTTCCACCAGGAAAGATCGTCGTTGCGGCCGCGTAGATTGATGAGGGCCTTGATGCCGCGCCTTTCCAGGAAAGGCCCCACGCCGCCGGCCCAGGCCTGGGCCATGCGGGCGCAATCGCCCGTCACCACCCAATGGAAATTGTAGAGAATATCGCCGGCGGACCGCATAATGCGGCGGCTTATAGCAGAGTGGGAACGGGGATGCGCATCTCGAAATCCGCGCTGGAACGCGGCTGGGCCTGGTCGACAGGCCTGGGGCTGATCGTGTTCCTGGCTCTGGCGGGCATGGATCTTTGGCTCAAAAAGCTAACCGGCGTTTCCACCACCGATCTTCAGGGCCTTTCCAGCGCGGTGCAGTATCGCCTGGCTTTTCACGCCTGGGCGCCGGAGCCCTATGCCGCGCGCGCCGGCTTCAATCTCGGCCTCGATTATCTTTTGATGCCGTTTTATGCGGCGAGTTTCTTTTTCTCTGGCGTGATTGCGGCGGAGAATTTCACGCCGGGCAAAAGCCCGTTCCGCCGCTATGTGCTAATGGCGGCGATGGTGGCGCCGGTGGCAGCCCTTCTGGACGCGGTCGAAAACGGGCTTGAACTGAATATGCTTCTTGGCGGGGCGACAGACGACATGGCGCGGATCGCCTTTACCGTCTCCAACGCCAAGACAGTAGCATTGACCATCGGCATGGTGCTTCTGATCGCGGCCGTGGTGGCCAAGGTGGGCATGCGAAAGGCGCGAGCCCGCCCTAAGATCGAGCCTTGAATTTGAGGTCCGAAAGACCTGCAATATCCGAGGCTTGACCGGTCAACTTCTTTCCGTATAGTGCGCCGCTCTCCGGAGACCCCGTGTTTCCGGAAAATCTTTTTATTTCAAGGAATTAGACCATGTACGCGGTCGTCCGCACCGGCGGAAAACAGTATCGGGTTGCCAAGGATTCCATCTTGAAGGTGGAAAGCCTGAAGGGCGATGTCGGCTCCAAGCTGGTTCTGGGCGATGTGCTGATGCTGGGCGGCGACAAGCCCAAGCTGGGCGCGCCGCTGGTTGCGGGTGCGTCGGTCGAGTGCGAAATCCTCGAGCACGGCCAGGGCGAGAAAGTCATCGCCTTCAAGAAAAAGCGCCGCAAGAACACCCATCGCAAACGCGGTCACCGTCAGCACTTCACCAAGGTGAAGGTGCTCGGCATCTCCGCGGGCAAGGAATAAGCCATGGCGCACAAGAAAGCAGGCGGTTCATCGCGCAACGGTCGTGACTCGGCCGGCCAGCGCCTGGGCGTGAAGTTGTTCGGCGGCGAGAAGATCGTCGGCGGCAATGTGATCGTGCGTCAGCGCGGCACCAAATTCTGGCCCGGCGAGAATGTCGGCATGGGCAAGGATCATACGCTTTTTGCCCTGTGCGACGGCGCTGTGTCGTTCAAGACCGGCTTCAAGCGTCGCACTTTCGTATCCGTGATTGCCGCCGCGCAAAACCCGGCGACGAAGATCGCGGCAGAATAGGCGGCTGAAGACATAGGCCGCCACCAGATGGCGGCCCAAGCATGCGAGGGAGATGGTCCGCCATCTCCCTTTTTTGTTTCCCTCGCACGAGAAAAAAATGCACGGGGAAACGCCATGTCTATTTTGGAGAGTGAAAGGCTGATATTGCGGCCGCCCAGGCCCACCGACATCCAGGCGATGACGGTCTGGCTGGGCGATTTTTCGGTGTCGCGCAATCTGGCGAAGGTGCCGCATCCTTATTCGGAAGGCGATGCGGAAGAGTTCGTGAACCGCAATGCGCGTCATGGGGACGGGCACCATAATTTCGTCATCGCACGCAAGGCGGATGGCATTTTTCTGGGCGGGATCGGGCTCAATCTGGGCGATACGGGCTATGAATTCGGCTATTGGCTGGGCAAGCCCTTCTGGGGCCAGGGCTTCGCCAGCGAGGCCGCGCGCGGTCTGGTCAAGTTCGCGTTCGACCGACTGGATGCGCCGACCGTCTGGGCGGGCTGGTTTCACGACAATCCGGCTTCGGGCAATGTGCTGATGAAGCTGGGCGCTCGACACAATGGCAGCCGGATGCGCGATTGCCTGGCGCGCGGCCACAAGGTCCTGTGCCATGAGATGCTGTTGACGCGGGAAGCGTTCCTCTTGAAAAAGGCAGCGTAGGGAGCATCGGCCCCGCGAAGTTGGAGACTTCGCGTCAGGCCGTGCGACCCTCAAAGTAGGGAGCATCGGCCCCGCGAAGTTGGAGACTTTGCGAGCGGCGCCGGAGGGCGCCCATTGAATAATCGGGCGCATCCGCGCCCGGGTCGTGCGACTATCAAAAGGGTTTTCAATGAAGTTTCTCGATATCGCAAAAGTCTATGCCGCCAGCGGGGCTGGTGGTAATGGCTGCATTGCGTTTCGGCGCGAGAAATTCATCGAGTATGGCGGCCCCTATGGCGGCGACGGCGGCAAGGGCGGCGATGTCTGGGTCGAGGCGGTCGAGAATCTCAACACCCTGATCGATTATCGCTACCAGCAGCATGTGAAAGCCAAGAATGGCGAGGGCGGCAAAGGCAAGCTGATGACCGGCGCCAATGGCGACGACGCCCTGATGAAGGTGCCAGTGGGCACGCAGATCTATGAGGAAGACGGCGAAACGCTGGTGGCCGACCTGGCCGAAAGCGGTCAACGCGTAAAGCTGTTGCGCGGTGGCAATGGCGGCTTCGGGAACGCGCATTTCAAAAG
Organism: Rhizomicrobium sp.; assembly: GCA_035605955.1. Classification (GTDB taxonomy): domain Bacteria; phylum Pseudomonadota; class Alphaproteobacteria; order Micropepsales; family Micropepsaceae; genus Rhizomicrobium. The sequence continues at coordinate 10,276 of DATNGI010000094.1, read as the reverse complement.
CCCCACCAACCAGGCACCACGCCACGCCAATCCGGGCCAGCCGGGCGAAGAGACGATCTTTATCCTGAAGCTCAAGCTGATTGCCGATGCGGGGTTGATCGGCATGCCCAATGCCGGCAAGAGCACCTTCCTGTCACGCGTCTCCGCGGCGCGGCCCAAGATCGCGGATTATCCTTTCACCACGCTCGAACCGCAGCTGGGCATGGTGAAGATCGACGAATCCGATTTCGTGCTGGCGGATCTGCCCGGCCTGATCGAAGGCGCGCATGAAGGCGTCGGCTTGGGTGACCGTTTCCTGGGCCATGCCGAACGCTGCAGCGTCATCTTGCATCTGGTGGATGGCACCGGCGATGCGGTGGGCGCAACCTACAAGACCATACGCGGCGAATTGGACGCTTACGGTCACGGCTTGAGCGACAAGCCGGAGATCGTGGCGCTCAACAAGATCGACGCGATACCCAAGGCGGCGTTGACCAAAAAGAAAGCGGCACTGGAAAAAGCTTGCGGGCATTCCGTGCATCTTCTGTCCGGTGTTTCCGGCAAAGGCGTGGACGAGGTGTTGCGCGCGTTGGTCAAGGAAATACGCAAGCGCCGGCCCGCCACAGCCAGATCTCAGGCCAAGAAGGCCAAGCCCGCGAAGGCCGTCAAGACCGCCAAAGAGAAATGGGCGCCATGAGCGGCCTGTTCGCCAACGCCAGGCTGGTCGTGGTGAAGGTCGGCTCTTCGCTGCTTGTCGATGGCAAAAGTGGCCAGCTGCGGCGCGAGTGGCTGGTGTCGCTCTGCGCCGATGTGGCGGCGCTGCGCAAACAGGGCGCGAAGGTCATTCTGGTTTCGTCGGGTTCCATCGCGTTGGGGCGCAATCTTCTGAAACTGCCCTCGGGTGCGCTCAAGCTGGAGGAAGGCCAAGCTTCGGCCGCGGCGGGCCAGGTGCGGCTGGCACAGGCCTATTCGGATTTCCTCGCCAATGTCGATCTGGTGGCGGCGCAGATTCTGCTCACCTTGGGCGATACCGAGGAACGCCACCGTTATCTCAATGCCCGGGCCACCTTGAACACCTTGCTCGATCTGGGCGCGGTGCCGGTGATCAATGAAAACGACACGGTGGCGACCGCGGAAATCCGCTTCGGCGACAATGACCGGCTGGGCGCGCGCGTCGCGTCCATGATGGGCGCGGACAAATTGATCCTGCTGTCGGATGTGGACGGACTTTATACAGCCAACCCGGCGCGCGATCCTTCTGCCATGCACATTCCCGATGTCGCAGCCATCACGGCGGAGATCGAAGCGATGGGCGGCGGCAGTGTTTCCGGCCTCGGCCGTGGCGGCATGACTTCCAAGCTGATCGCCGCCAAGATCGCCACCGGCGCGGGCTGCGACGTGATCATCGCGAAGGGCGAAAGTCTCAATCCCGTGGCTGCCATCGCCAATGGCGCGCGCCACACCATCTTCCGCGCCAGCCTGTCGCCCACCCTGGCGCGTAAGCGCTGGATCGCGGGCGGGCTCAAACCTGAAGGTGTCCTCGTGATCGACGAAGGCGCGGTCAAAGCGTTGAATGAAGGCCGGAGTCTGCTGCCAGCCGGCATCCGGCAGATCGACGGGCGCTTCGTCCGGGGCGACATGGTGCTGGTCAAGGACCGCCAGGGCCGCGAAATCGCCCGCGGTCTTGCAGCCTATAATGCATCGGACGCGGAGCGGATCGCCGGCAAGCGCACGGTCGAAATCGAGGCCATTCTGGGCTATCGTGGCCGTGACGAGATGATCCATCGCGACGATCTGGCAATGACGGAAAAGTTATGACGCTGCATGACAAGACCGATGCACTCCTTGGTAAGGAAGGTTTGGCAGCCGAGATGCTGGCGATCGGGGCGGCGGCCCGCGATGCGGCCCGCGCCGTGCGCGAAGCGGATGACGCCACCAAAACAAAAGCGCTCCGCGAAGCCGCGCGCGCCATTCGCGCCGCCAAGGCCGAAATCCTCGTCGCGAATGCGCGCGACCTGGAAGTGGCGAAGGCTGGTGGCATGGCGGCAGCGATGCAAGATCGTCTGGCGCTCAATGATGCACGCGTCGAGGCTATGGCCAAGGGCGTAGAAGATGTGGCTGCCCAGGCCGATCCCAATGGCCGCGAGTTGGCGCGCTGGACCCGGCCCAACGGTCTCGATATCGCACGGGTGGCGACGCCCATCGGCGTGATCGGCATCATCTATGAATCGCGGCCCAATGTGACGGCGGACGCGGGCGCCATCGCGCTCAAGGCCGGCAATGTCGCCATCCTGCGCGGTGGTTCGGATTCGCTTCATTCCGCCAGCGCCATTCACAAGGCGATGGTCGAGGGTCTGAAAGCAACCGGCCTACCGGAGGCTGCCATCCAATATATTCGCAACACCGACCGCGCCGCGGTGGGCCTGATGCTGGAAGGCTTGGGTGGCGCCATCGATCTGATCATTCCGCGCGGCGGCAAAGGCCTCACCGGCCGAGTGATGCGCGAAGCACGCGTGCCGGTCTTGGCGCATCTCGAAGGCCTTTGCCACGTCTATGTGCACGAGAAAGCCGATCTTGAGATGGCGCGGAAGGTGGCACTGAACGCCAAGATGCGTCGCACCTCGATCTGCGGCGCTGCGGAGACGTTGCTGCTGGATCGCGCCGTGTTGAAGAGCCACGGACTTCCCATCCTAGACGATCTGGCCAAGGCCGGCTGCGAAATCCGGGGTGACGAAGCGGTGCGCGCCGTCTTTGCCGCCGCCAAACCCGCCACCGAGGAAGATTGGCGCACCGAATATCTCGACGCCATCATCGCCGTGCGCGTGGTGGACGGGTTGGAAGATGCCATCGGGCATATCGAGCATTATGGCTCGCATCATACCGACTCCATTCTCACCGACGATGAAGCGGCGGCGGAGACTTTCCTCAATGCGCTCGACAGCGCCATCGTGCTCTGGAACGCCTCGACTCAGTTCGCCGATGGCGGTGAATTCGGCATGGGCGCGGAAATCGGCATCGGTACCGGCAAACTGCATGCCCGCGGGCCCGTGGGCGTGGAGCAGCTCACCACTTTCAAATATGTGGTGCGCGGCACGGGCCAGACGCGCCCATGAACCTGGCCGGCTGATGGTTTGTCCTTGAGCTGGATCGTTCCTCCTGGGCCGGCGGCTAACGGTCTTCGCATCGGCCTTCTGGGCGGCTCCTTCAATCCCGCCCATGCCGGACATCTCTATGTCAGCGAGACGGCGCTGAAACGCTTGCATCTCGATTCGGTCTGGTGGCTGGTGAGCCCTGGCAACCCGTTGAAGGATGGCGCCCACATGGCGCCGCTGGCGGCGCGTCTTCAAAGCGCGCGGCGGATCGCGGCGCACGAACCGCGCGTCCATGTGAGCGCGCTGGAAACGGCGCTTCACACGATTTACACAATCGATACCGTGAAAGCTCTGCGCCGGCGTTTTCCCAAGATTGAATTCGTCTGGTTGATGGGCAGCGACAATCTTCAACAGTTCAGCCGCTGGCGCAGCTGGCAGGCCTTGGCGCGCCTGATTCCGATCGCCGTGGTGCAGCGCCCGGGCACGATTCTGGCCGCGCTTAACGCGCCTCTGGTGCGCCGGTTCGGCATGCGGCGCGACATGCCTGTGGTTGGCAAACCGCCTTCGGTGATGGTTCTGGACGGCGCGCGGAACCGCGAAAGCGCCACACGGCTGCGCGCTTTGAGCTCTTGGGGCGGCCGATAGCCCATGCTAGATTCCTATTCGCAGCCGGAGACACGCCCCTGACCAAAAAAGCCACGCCCGCGAAAAAGACCAAGAAAGCCATCAAGGCTTCGTCCCCGAAAACCGCGATCAAGAAAAGCGCCAAACCAAAAAGCCGCAAAGCCGCGCCAAAAGTAGGCAGCGCGCCGAAAGCGCGCAAACCCGTGCCGCAAAGCGATCTTTTGAAGCGCATCGTCACATCCTTGGAAGACGACAAGGCGGAAGCTATCGTCACCATCAACCTGGAAGGCCGCTCATCCCTTTGCGACGCCGCCGTGATCGCCAGCGGCCGCTCGTCGCGCCATGTCATGTCCATCGCCGAACATCTGGCGCGCCGCCTGAAGGAGCAGGGTTATGGTACCCGTCCCGTCACCGGCGCGGCCCAGGGCGATTGGGTGTTGGTGGATGCGGGTGACATCATCGTGCATGTCTTCCGGCCTGAGGTGCGCGACTATTACGATCTCGAAGGCATGTGGAACGTTGCCGCGCCTAATCGGGCCTGAGCGGCATGCGTCTTACCATTTTGGCTGTCGGGCACGGTCGCGGTTCCGCCGAAGGCGCGCTGTGCGACGAATTTCGGGACCGCGCCGTCAAAATGGGCCGCAACATGGGTTTCCATGCCGTGACGGTGGAAGAATTGTCCGCCGGCAAGGCGCGCGACACCGCCGCCCGCATGGCTGACGAGGCCGCGCGCCTGGCTGCGAAGGTACCGGACGGCGCGCATATCGTGCTGCTGGATGCGCGCGGCAAAGGCATGACGTCGGAAGACTTTGCGGAAATGCTGGCAAGCTTGCGGGATGTGGGCACCAAGGATCTGGCTTTCGTGATTGGCGGGCCGGACGGGTTGGCGCCGCTTCCCGGCAAGAAGGCGGGGCGCAGCCTGGCCTTCGGCCCCCAAACCTGGCCGCATCTGCTGGCCCGGGCGCTTTTGCTGGAGCAGATCTATCGCGCCATGACCATCCTGGCCGGTCATCCTTATCACCGCGCCTAACCAGACCGGCTAGTCTTGGTCGAAGCTTTCTCCCCCCGCATGGCAAAGCCATTGGCGGGGGATTGAGGCTTGCGGCCAAGCAAGCCGAACGTCTACTAGCGTTCGGCCGAAAAAAGCTCCCCCGGAGCTTTTGTTTCCGGCCTCACTACCCGCGTGGCGGACAGATGGGGGCGATTAAGGAATGCAAGTCTTTCTTAACCATGATCGGCGATGCTGCCTCGTCGCGGTGGGACTTCACGCCCATGGAAATCAAAAGCACCGGTCGTGTTGAGTCTGGCGTCGTTCGACGCAAGCAGGTGACCGGCAATGCCAGTGGCGGTTTCACCGTCGCCGATCCGCCCGAAACCCATGCCCAGATCGTGGCCGGTCCCGGACCTATTGCGGCACTCGATTCCATTCTGGCGCTGCAGGATATGGGCGATGCGTCCGACGGGCGCTCCAAAGGCCTGGCGCATGGCGAGCAGCTGCTCGACATTCTGGATTCGGTGCGCGACGGGCTGCTGGCAGGCGGCATTCCGCGCGCTACCTTGAACCGGCTCGCGGTCGCGGTTACACGCCGCCACGACGTGTTCGCCGATCCCAAGCTTCAGGACGTGCTGGACCAGATCGAGCTTCGCGCGCATGTCGAGCTTGCGAAGTTGGAAGTGTTGGACAAACGCGTCGCCTGACGCTCTGCTGCGTCAAAGTCCCAGGAACGGCACGAACCCACCAAAAATCATGCGCTTGCCGTCAAACGGCAGGCCCCGGGTGAACTGCTGAAGGCGCGGATCTTCGATGGCTTTCTTGCTGACGGCTTTGCGCGCGTCCGGCGAGTCGTAGACGATCCAGGAAAAGATCACGACTTCGTCTTCCTTGGCCTGGACCGCGCGAGGGAAGGAGGTCATTTCGCCATAGGGCGTGTCGTCGCCGATGCATTCGACATAATCGCGAGCGCCATATTCGCGCCAGACCGGCTCGCAGACGCGCGCCATCTCTTTGTAGTCTTCCAGCTTGTCCTTGGGCACGGCGATCACAAAACCTTCGACATAGGCCATGATGTCTCTCCTGGATTTGAGCGGCGGGACTTCGAGCTTAGCACCGGACAAACAAAAAGGGCGGCCATTGGCCGCCCTTTTGCGTTTACACAGGCCCGCCTCCCCTGCGCGCGCGAAGCGCGCCGGTGGGGGAGGTGGTCGTAGCTGGCACTCGGGCCAGCGAAGACCGGAGGGGAACTAAACGTCCAGCAACAAGCGTTCGGGATCTTCCAGATTTTCCTTCACCCGCACCAGGAAGGTGACGGCTTCGCGGCCGTCCACCATGCGGTGGTCGTAAGACAGCGCCAGATACATCATGGGCCGGATCTCGACCTTGCCGTCGATCGCCATGGGGCGGGGTTGGATTTTGTGCATGCCCAGGATGCCGGATTGGGGGGAATTGAGGATCGGCGTGGACATCAAGGAGCCGAACACGCCGCCATTGGTGATGGAGAAGGTGCCGCCTTGCAGCTCTTCAAGCTTCAGCTTGTTGTCGCGGGCGCGCAGGCCGAAATCCATCACGGCTTTTTCGATGCCCGCCAGCGAAAGCTGGTCGGCGTCGCGCACCACCGGCACGACCAAACCGCGCTCGGTCGAAACCGCGACGCCGAGGTCGTAATAATTCTTGTAGATGATGTTGTCGCCTTCGATCTCGGCATTGATGTTGGGAATTTCCTTCAGCGCGGCGACGCAGGCCTTGGCGAAGAAGCCCATAAAGCCCAAGCGCACGCCATGCTTCTTCTCGAAGCTATCCTTGTAGGTGCTGCGCAGCGCCATCACACGTGTCATATCGACTTCGTTGAAGGTGGTGAGCTGGGCGGCGGTGTTCTGGCTTTCCTTCAGGCGCAGCGCGATGGTCTTGCGCAGGCGGGTCATCGCCACTTTTTCTTCGCGCTCGGCATGAGAGCGGGGACCGCTCGGCGCGGCAGCGGCCGGCGCGGCGGGCCGGGTGGCGCGGGATTCCAAGGCGCCCAGCATGTCGCCCTTGGTCACGCGGCCATCGCGGCCGGTGCCAGCGACAGAGGCGGTGGGAATGCCGGATTCTTCCGAGATGCGACGGGCGGCGGGCATGGCCGGCGCTTCAGCTTTGGGAGTCACCGGCGCAGGAGCCGGTGCAGCTGCGGCAGGAGCGGGTTTGGGCGCTTCGGTTTTCGGTGCTTCGGCCTTGGCGGTGGCACCCGCCTTGCCTTCGGCGATGGAGCCCAAAATGGTGCCCACTTGAACCGTGGCGCCGGCCTGGACCGAAATGGATTCAATCGAACCGGCGGCGGGCGCGGGTACTTCCACCGTCACTTTATCGGTTTCCAGCTCCAGAATTGGCTCGTCACGGGCGACGCTTTCACCTTCCTTCTTGAACCAGCGCGCGACAGTCGCTTCGGTGACGGATTCGCCCATCGCGGGCACTTTGATCTCGATGCTCATACTATCCTCTTCGAAGGCGTGCGCGAGATGCCGCCCAATCACAATGCCAAAGCGTCGTTCAGGAAGGCGGCCAGCTCCGCCAGATGCTGCTTCATCAGGCCCGCCGCGGTGGAGGCATATTCCGGCCGTCCGGTGTAGCGGGCCTTCTTGCCCAGCAACTCCTCCAGGCGCGGCGCCACAAAGCTCCACGCGCCCTGGTTCTTGGGTTCTTCCTGGCACCAGACCAGTTCGGCCTTGGGGAAACGCTTCATCTCTTCCGCCAACACATTATCGGGGAAGGGATAGAGCTGTTCCAGGCGCAGGATCTGGATGCGGTTCTCGCCGCGCTTCTCGCGCTCTTCCATCAAATCGAAATAGACCTTGCCGGAGCAGAGGACCACCCGCTTGATGTTGGCGTCCGCGACCAGCGTGACGGTGGTGGCGCCGGGCACCACTTCGGCTTGGTCGCGTAGCACGCGATGGAAGGAGATGGTCGACTCCATGTCGCTGAGGAAAGAAACGGCCCGTTTGTGGCGCAACAGCGACTTGGGCGTCATCACCACCAGAGGCTTTCGGAACGGGCGGTGCATCTGCCGGCGCAGCATGTGGAAATAATTGGCCGGCGTGGTGGGCACGCAGACCTGCATATTGTCCTGGGCGCAGAGTTGCAGATAACGCTCCAGCCGGGCCGAAGAATGTTCCGGCCCCTGGCCCTCATAACCATGAGGCAAAAGCAGGACCAGGCCCGACATGCGCAGCCATTTCATCTCGCCTGACGAGATGAATTGATCCATCACCACCTGGGCGCCGTTGGCGAAATCGCCGAACTGGGCTTCCCACAACACCAGCGATTTGGGGTCCGCGGTGGTGTAGCCATATTCGAAGCCCAGGACCGCTTCTTCCGACAAAAGCGTGTCCACGACTTCGAACTCGCCTTGGCCTTCGCGGATGTGATTGAGCGGCAAATAGCGCTCCTCATTCTCCTGATCGACCAGGGCGGAATGGCGCTGGGAGAAGGTGCCGCGCGAGGCGTCCTGGCCTGACAAGCGCACATTCATGCCTTCGTCCAGCAGCGTGCCGAAGGCCAGCGCTTCGGCGGTGGCCCAGTCGAAGCCCTTGCCGGTCTCGAACATCTGCGCCTTGGCGTCCAGCTGGCGCGCGATGGTCTTATGCAGGTGGAAACCCTGTGGCGCGGTCACCAGCGCCTTGCCGACCTTCTTCAGCAGATCGGCAGGCACACCGGTTTCGCCACGGCGGTCGCTATTCTTTGGCGCGGCGGCAAGCCCCGCCCAGGCGCCGTCCAGCCAGTCGGCCCGGTTGGGCAGATGCGATTTGGAGGCGTTGAACTCTTCGTCCAGCCTTTGGTTGAAGCTCGCCTGCATCTGGCCGACTTCGGCGTCGCTGACCGTGCCTTCGCCGACCAGCTTCTTGCTGTAGATCTGAAGCGTTGTCGGCTGATCCTTGATCACCCGGTACATGTGCGGCTGGGTGAAGGCCGGCTCGTCAGACTCATTGTGACCGAATCTGCGATAGCAGATCATGTCGATCACCACATCCTTGTGGAACAGCTGGCGGAATTCGGTGGCGATGCGCGCGGCATGGACAACGGCTTCCGGATTGTCGCCATTCACATGGAAGATCGGCGCCTGCACCATCAAGGCCACATCGGTGCAATAGGGCGAGGAGCGCGAATAGATCGGCGCGGTGGTGAAGCCGATCTGGTTGTTGATGATAAAATGGATGGTGCCGCCGGTGCGGAAGCCCTTGGTGCCTGAGGCGGCGAAACATTCCGCCACCACGCCCTGGCCGGAGAAGGCGGCGTCGCCATGGATCAGCAATGGCAGCACCGACGCGCGGCTCTGCATGTCGCCCAGTTGGCGCTGCTTGGCGCGGGCTTTGCCCAGCACCACCGGATTGACGATTTCCAGATGGGAGGGGTTCGGCGTCAGCGACAGATGAACCTGGCGGCCGTCGAATTCGCGGTCCGATGACGCGCCCAGATGGTATTTCACGTCGCCGGAGCCTTCGACTTCCGAAGGATTGGCGCCGCCGCCCTGGAATTCGTGGAAGAGCTGGCGATAGGGTTTGCCCAACACATTGACCAGCACATTGAGGCGGCCGCGATGGGCCATGCCCAAAACGATCTCCTTCACGCCCAGCTGGCCGCCGCGCTTGATGATCTGCTCCAGCGCCGGAATGGTGGATTCCGCGCCGTCCAGGCCGAAGCGCTTGGTGCCGACGAAGCGGTTGGCGGCGAATTTCTCGAAGCCTTCGCCTTCAATTAGCTTGTTGAGGATCGCCTTCTTGCCCTCCGGCGTGAAGGCGATGTCCTTGTCGGGCCCTTCGATGCGGCGCTGCAACCAGTCTTTCTGCTCCGCATCGGTGATGTGCATGAACTCATAGCCGATCTGGCCGCAATAGGTGCGCTTCAGCAGATCCTGGATCTGGCGCGGGCTGGCGCTTTCCATGCCCAGCACGCCGTCGATGAAGATAGGCTTGTCCATCTCCGCGTCATGGAAGCCATAGAAGGCGGGATCGAGTTGGGGATGCGGCTGATGCTTGGTGATCTTGAGCGGATCGAGATCGGCTTCCAGATGGCCGATGATGCGATAGGCGCGCACCAGCTGGATGGCGCGGATGGAGTCCTGCGCCACGGCGCGGGCACTGGGGCCTTCAGCGGCGGGAGCGCTCTTGCCGCCCGGCTTGGCCGGTTTGGGCAGAGGCGCGGTCTGGCCCGAAAGCGCGCCGGTCAGATCGTCGCCAGGGACGTTCGCCTTCTGGTCGCGTCGCCAATTGGGACCGCGGCCAAGCTGGGTGGGGGAAAGTCCCCGCTCGCCCAGGCCCGCGAAATAGGCCTGCCATTCGGGGTCTACCGAGGCCGGATTGGCGAGATACTGGTCGTAAAGCGCCTCCAGGAAGGCGGCGTTGGTGCCGGACAGAAAGCTGGTCGCGTCGAAAATGTCGTTCGAGGCGCGATTGATTCGATCTGCTGGAGATTGTTCAGTCATTTCAGATGCTTACCGGTCAGCTTGTTAGGCTTGAACCTGTCCTGGGCCGCGGGGGTCTTGCGGGCTTTCTGAGTGGGTGGGGTCGTACCGTCTTTAAGAGGCCAATTCAACGACGATTGCAGTTAATAT
>DATNGI010000093.1:0-8889 GCA_035605955.1 Rhizomicrobium sp. | reverse complement strand
TTTGCTTCCGTCCATTGCGCGAAGCAGCCCAAGGTCCATGGCATGCGGTGCCAGCCCACGGAGACGCCATTCTCGAACTCGGTACGGTATTGCGGATGGATCGCCGCGCCGCAATCCACCACCACTTTCATGCGCTCTTCCGGCGACATGGAGGTGAGCTCGAAGGCGTGCGGGCCGAAAGTGTAGGCGCCCAGGATCACGCCCTTCTTTTCCTGCATGAATTGAGTCGAGGGATAGGAGATCAAAGCCACCGGCTGGTCGGTGTAGCTGATGCCGCCATAAATGCGCTCATCATCCTCCCACCAGCGCCGCTTCATCTGTACGCCGGCCTTGAAGCCCGCGCTGTAGGACAGCGAGTTGATGGCGTTCTTGAGCGGCGCACCGATCTGCATGGGCACCTGGCTCAGGATCGTGGCCGGAATGGTGTTGACACACCAATTGGCGGTGGCGGTCTCAGCCGGACCGCCCTTCTCGGCATCGACATAGGAGACCGTGACGCCGCTGGCGTCCTGCTTCACCTCGGTCACTTTGCAATTATACTTGATCATGTCCTTGGGCAGCGCGCGCACGAAACCGGCGCTGATCCGGTCCATACCGCCCACCGGCTGGAACATGGTCATCTGATATTCGTATTCGTGGCCAGTCAGAAGGCCAGTCCAGAGCCGCGATTGCAGCAATTCGCTCATCGCCATGGGCTCGGAGTCGGTGGGCTGCCAGGAAAGTCCGCCGCCCGGATCCACGTCATAGCCGCGATGGTTGGAGACCAGTCCGCTCTTCTTGTATTCGTAATTGCGATCGAGCGCACCCCAAGCTCTCAACGCTTGCAGCAGCACTTCGGCATCTTCCTTGGTCACCGCCTGATCGAGTTTGCCTTGCGAAGTAGCCTTGGCGAGCAGCTCGGAGACATAGCCGCGGAAATCCGTCTCCACTTCGCGATAACGCCGGGGCTTGCCGCCGAACGCTTTCGAATTGTGGATCATGGCATTGTAATTGATGATCGAGAAAGGCTCGAGCGGCACGTTCAACTGCTTGCAATAATCAAGCAGCGCGATGTGGTGATAAGGAATGCGCATCGGGCCGGGATTGACATAAAAGCCCGGATCGAATTGGCAATGCTGGGTGAAGCCACCCAATTCCTTGACGGTGTCGCCGCCGCGGATGGAGATGTTGCGGCCACCTGCTTTGCCCTGATATTCCAGGACCTGGACCTTGTAGCCGGCGCGGCTCAACTCCAGCGCCGCAGTGAGACCCGCAAGGCCAGCACCCAGAACTAGCACCGACTGGCCCTTCACATCACCCGAAAGCTTGAGGGGCCCGCTATAGCCAGACTCGCCCGCATAGCCCAGATCGCTCATCGCTTGGTACATGACGGCGCTACCGGCGGCCATGCCGATCATGCGAAACAAGGAGCGCCGGCTCATAGGCGCCAAAATCTGATCAGCCATAACTCTCCCCTTCACTTGCCGGCATGCATTCGACCGCCCTTAGCACCTGCTGTGCTTTACGCACGCGGCAGCTTTTGTGAGATGGTCGTGCCTGACTCGTCCGGCCGTATAAATTTCTAACCCATGGTACATAGGGGCGCCAGCCTGGAAAACAGGCAGCGCGGTCGCAGGGCCACCGCGCCACTTTCCGTCAAATCCGAATGAATCACGCCAGGAACGCTTCGATCTTGTCGGCGGCGCGCACCAGATCGGCCAAAGACGGCGTCCCCATCTTATGCATCACCTGCGCGCGATGGATCTTGACCGTGACTTCGCTCAAGCCCACCAGGGCTGCGATCTGCTTGTTGATCTGGCCGGTGACGACCAGCTTCATGATTTCTTTTTCGCGCTTGGTGAGCGAGCGATAGCCGGAAAGCACGCCCGCCACTTGCTCTTCGCTTTCGCGTTGGGCCTGGTCGCGGCGCAGCGCCGCCTGGACGCATTCCAGCAATTCCTGCTCGCGGAACGGCTTCTGCAAAAAATCGATGGCCCCCGCCTTCATCACCTGCACCGCCATGGGGACGTCGCCGTAACCTGAGATGAAGATGACCGGAATGCGATCCTTCTGGGCCGACAGGCGCTTTTGCAACTCCAGCCCGCTGGTGCCAGGCAGGCGTACATCCAGCACCAGACAGCCCGCGCCTTGCGGATCGCGCTTTAGGAGGAAATCCTCGGCCGTGGGATAGGCCTCGACGGCATGGCCGACCGACAACAACAGGTCCTTGATCGCCTCGCGGACGGCGGCGTCATCATCGATGACAAAAACGATTGGAGCGGCGCGCATCTACCCTCCCCCCGAGAGCACTAATACTTTTGTGTAAGACGTGTAATTTGTCCAGTCTTAACAGTGTCTACTTTTAAGGCAAAATGCCCAATATATAGGCATAGAACCCTTGAGACGTAGCGGAAGGCCTATCACAATGGATGGGGAGCATGGTGCCCAGAAGAGGACTCGAACCTCCACGCCTTGCAGCGCTAGTACCTGAAACTAGTGCGTCTACCAATTCCGCCATCTGGGCAGATGTCGAAGGGCGCGATGTTTAGGGTCGTGGACTTCCGGCGTCAACCGGCGAAAGCTCTTTTCAGCCCTTGCCGCGATAGCTAAACAGCAGCGCGCCCAACCGGAATCTTTGCCATGCAAGCGAAACAGATCACTGTCTTTGGCGGATCGGGCTTTCTGGGACGTCACGCGGTCAGAGCCTTGGCCAAGGCCGGATGGCGGATCAAGGTCGCCACCCGCCACCCCAATCGCGCTTTTTTCCTGAGGCCCCTAGGCCAGGTGGGTCAGATCGGCTTCGTCAAATGCGACATCACCGATCCCGACCAGGTGGTGGCGGCACTGCAAGGCTCCCAGGCCGCGGTCAATCTGCCGGGCATCTTGTTCCAGCGCGGCCAGACCTTCGACGAGGTGCATGCCGTAGGCGCGGGCCATGTGGCGGAGGCTGCGGCGCGGCTGGGCCTGAGGCGGCTGGTGCATGTGTCCGCAATCGGGGCGGACAGCGAGTCAGAATCCCATTACGCGCAGTCCAAGGCCGAAGGCGAGAAGCGTGTCCGCGCCGCTTTCCCGAACGCGGTGATCTTGAGGCCCTCCATCGTTTTCGGGCCGGAGGACCGCTTCTTCAATATGTTCGCGGGCCTGGCGCGCTTCTCGCCTGCCCTGCCTTTGATCGGCGGCGGCCGCACCCGTTTCCAGCCGGTCTTTGTCGGTGACGTCGCCGCTGCCATCGCCGCCGCGCTGGAAAAGCCCGAAGCGCAAGGCAGGACGTTCGAGCTGGGCGGCCCGGCGACCTACAGCTTCAAAGAATTGATGCAGATCGTGTTGCAGGAGACTGGGCGCAAGCGCCTTCTGGTGCCGCTGCCTTTTGGGCTGGCTGCGATCAAGGCCTTCTTCCTGCAATTGGCGCCCAACCCGCTTCTGACGCCGGATCAAGTCAAGCTGCTACGGCATGACAATGTGGTGGCGCCCACGGCGGCGGGCCTTGCGGATCTCGGCATCCAGCCCACCACGGTCGAAGCGGAAGTGCCCACCTATCTGTGGCGCTTCCGTTCGAAAGGCGAATATGCCGATCTGGTCCGCGAGTAAGGGTCAGATCCAGATATAAGCGGCCAGCGCCAAACCGGCGGCGATGCGGTACCAGCCGAAAGGCGTCAGTCCATAACGCGCCACGATCACCAGAAACTGACGGATCACGATATAGGCGACGATAAAGGACACGATAAAGCCGACGGCGATGTTGACGCCTTCGTGTTCGCTCAAAGCGGCGCCTTTCTTGTAAAGCTCGAACACGGTGGCGCCCAACATGGTCGGCACCGCCAGATAAAATGTGAATTTGGTCGCGGCGACACGGTCCACGCCCAGCATTTCGCCACCCAGAATGGTCGCGCCGGAGCGCGAGGTGCCGGGGATCAACGCCAGGATCTGACAAAACCCGATCTGCAAAGCCTTCGACAATGGCAAACGCTCACCATCATGCCAGCGCGGCTTGGGGGCAGCGCGCTCCAGCGCCAAGATGACGATGCCGCCGACGATCCAACTGGCCGCGATCACAGGCATGGCGATGATGGGATTGAGGAAGGTGGAGTTGATCCATTTGGAAATCAGCACGCCCACGATGGCGGCGGGAAGAAAGGCCAGGATGATGCCGAAGGCAAAGCGCCGGGCCTCTGCCGAAGACGGCAGCGCGATCAACGCCTGCCAGAAGGTCTGGAAATAGATCGCCACCACTGCCAGGATCGCGCCCAACTGGATCACGACGGTGAAGGCTTCCCAATTCTCGGACAGGCCCAAAAGCCGCTCCGCCACCAGAAGATGCCCGGTCGAGGACACTGGCAGGAATTCCGTCAGGCCTTCGACAATGCCCAGCCAGATGGAAATAAAAATGTCGTGCATGCCCAGACTCCTCGAAGCGGCGGCCACAGGTAGCATTGCGGACGGGCCCGTGCCATCGAAGCTTTCCTAACTTTTGGTATTGTCGGTCATGGGGCGGACGGGAATCAGGCGCACAAGTTTTTGGGGCAAGCTGTTTATTTTTCTGCTTTTGCTGCTGGTCGTTGCGCCCGTCGCGCTGCTTTTGATTTTTCGTTTCCTGCCGGTGCCGGCCACGCCGCAAATGTTGTGGAGCCTCGCCCAAGGCAAGGGCGCGCGTTACGCCTGGTCGGACGATCTGCCGCTATTCCTGGGCAAGGCCGTGATCGGTTCGGAAGACCAGAATTTCTGCAACCATCGCGGCTTTGACTGGAAATCCATCGACCAGGCAGTGGCCGCGCATGAACGCCATCCCGCCAGGCGCCTTCGGGGCGCCAGCACCATTTCACAGCAGACCGCGCGCACCCTTTTCCTGGTTCCGGTGCGCAGCTGGATCCGCAAGGGCATGGAGGCCTACCTCACTGTGCTTATCGAGGCGCTTTGGCCCAAAAAGAGAATCCTGGAGGCCTATCTCAATCTGGTGGATTGGGGGCATGGCAATTTCGGCGCGGAAGCGGCGGCCAGGGCCTATTTCCACACCAACGCGGCTGGGCTCAGCCGGGCGGAGGCGGCACGGCTGGCGGCCATCCTGCCGGACCCCGACAAATGGAACGCCGCCAATCCCGGGCCCTATGTCGCAAGCCGGTCGGAGCTTCTGGTCGCACGGGCGGGTGAGGTCACGCGGGACAATCTGGATTTTTGCCTAAAATAGCCGCGACCCCGTTTTCCCTCCAGCCATGCGACGATAGAAAGAACCATGCGCCGCCTGATCCACTTGATGCTGTCGCCCAGCTGCCGCCTCGCCCGGATCCTGGTGGCGGAGAAGCGCGTCGCCTGCGATCCCGCGCATGCCGAGGATGCACGCAATCCCATGCCCGTGCTGATCGATCTGGACGGCACGCGCGCCGAAGGCATCTGGGCCATTGTCGATCATCTGGAAAGCAATTTCCCCGACCGGCCGCTGGCGCCGGAAGATCCCGCGGAGCGCCGTGACAGTCTGCGCTGGCTTGATTGGGCGATGGGGCCGTTCCACGAACAGGTGACCCAGCGCATCGTTTATGAAAAAGCAGGCCAGCGTTTCACCGGCGCGCCAGGACGCAAGACGCCTGACATGAATGTGATCCGCACCGGCCGCGAAGAATTGAAACTGGCCCTGGGCGCGATCAGCCGCGCGGTGGAGAATGAAGGCAATCTTTCCGGCCGCGCGCCAGCCTTGGGCGATTTCGCTGTCGCGGCGCATCTGTCGGTGCTGGATTATTTCGGGGAAGTGCCTTGGAGCGAATATCCCGCCGCCGCCGAATGGTATGTGCGGATGAAATCGCGGCCCAGCTTCCGTTCCATTCTGGCGGATCGGGTGCCCAGTCAGCCGCCCGTGGCGCATTATGCAGAGCTCGACTTTTAGGGCAAGATTCTGTCAGACGCGGGAGGCGAAGGCTTTGCCCCGGAGCGGCGGTCGCGCCTATCTGTGCCGTATGAAGGACACGAGAATGTCCGTGCGCGACCAAGCGACAATTAAGGAAAAAATCAAAAACTTCGCCTTAGGCGAAGGTTTTGATTTGGCGCGCGTGACCGACGCGCGTGCCGCGTCCGGCAATCGCGAGGGCCTGACGACATATCTTGCCGCCGGTCATCACGGCGATATGGATTGGATGGAAACGCGCCATGAACAGCGTGTCGATCCGTTGGCGCTATGGCCTGAGGCACGCTCCACCATCGTGCTGGGTTTGAATTACGGGCCAGAGCGCGATCCTCTCGAGATTCTGGCGCGCAGGGAGTTGGGCGCGATCTCGGCCTATGCCCAGGGCGAGGATTACCACGATGTGGTCAAGAAGAAGCTGAAGGCAGTGGCTGGTTTCATCTTCGAGAAAACCGGCGCCGAGGTGAAAGTCTTTGTCGACACCGCACCGGTGATGGAGAAGCCGCTGGCGCAGAAGGCGGGGTTGGGCTGGCAGGGCAAGCACACCAATCTGGTGAGCCGGCAGTTTGGTTCCTGGCTATTCCTGGGCTCCATCTTCACCAGCCTGGATTTGGCGCCGGATGAAGACGAACAGGATCATTGCGGCAACTGCCATGCTTGTCTGGATGTCTGTCCCACCGCGGCCTTTCCCGCGCCCTACAAGCTGGATGCGCGGCGTTGCATCTCCTATCTCACCATCGAGAACAAGGGCCCGATCCCGCTCGAATTCCGCAAGGCCATGGGCAATCGCATCTATGGCTGCGACGATTGCCTGGCGGTCTGTCCCTGGAACAAATTCGCCCAAAGCGCGCGCGAGATGCGGTTGCGGCCCCGCGCGGAGCTGGCCGCGCCTGCCCTGGCCGAATTGGCGCGGCTCGACGATGCGGGGTTTCGCGCCCTCTTCCGCAAATCGCCCGTCAAGCGGATCGGCCGCGACCGTTTCCTGCGCAATGTGCTCATTGCCATCGGAAACAGCGGCGATCCTGGGCTGGCGATGGACGCAAGGCGCTTATTGGCCGATCCATCCGCGCTGGTGCGCGGCGCCGCGGTCTGGGCGCTCCAGCAATTGCTGCCGGAAGCGGAATTCGACGCGCTTGCGCGTGACGTGCATGAGACAGATGAAACGGTGCGCGAGGAATGGCGCCCCGGAGCGCGATCCGGAAAAGTGTGAAGCGCTGGCACGTTGGTGCTACCAACGCCGTAAAATCGCGCGACAATTCAACAACCTAAGGCCTAGCGCTTCCGTCCAGCGCCGACAGACCTTCACGCGCGGCATCGGCGGTTTCGCCGCCACCGGCAATCTTGAGCGCCGCTTCGAAGTCGCGGCGCGCGCCAGCGGCGTCGCCGGCGGCACGCGCGATGTCGCCCCGCTGCACCAGGGCTTCGGCGGAATTGGGTTTGAGTTTCAGCGCCGCGTCGGCGTCCTCTCGCGCCTGTTTGAGCTTTTGTTGCGCCGTGAGCGCGCTTGCGCGCAGGATCAGAAGATCGACACGCCCCGGCTGGATTTCCAGCGCGGCGTTGAGATCGGCTTCCACCTCGCTCCACGCCTTTCGCATGGCTTGGGCGCGCGCGAGATCGGCATAGAGATCGGCATCGTTTCCCGAAAGCGCCAAGGCGGCGGAAAAACTCGACACCGCTTTTCCCGCATCGCCGGCCAGCATCCAGGCATTGCCTGCTTGATCGAAGACGCTGGCGCGCAACGTCCCCATGTCCGGCGCGCGGCCCAAGGCGTCGAGCCGCGCCGCCGCTTCGGGATAGCGCTTGAGTTCCACCAACGCCATGGCGGTGCAGTGGGAAGCGGGTGCGCCGCCTTTGTTTTTGGTCCATTCCGCGGCCACGCCCAGCGCAGCATTGGGATTGAGATTGGCGAGGCTGAGGCAATCCCGGTAGCGCAGTTTCGCGTCGGCATTTTCCAGAATGTTGGTGGCTTCGACCTGTGTTGCCGCCGAAAGCCACAGAATTGCCGGAAAGGCGCGTTGCAACAGGGTCCGCAAGATCGTCATGATGCCGTCTATAGAACAGACGGCGCTCTCATGCGAGGCGCGCCGGGAGAGAGAATATGACGCGGCTGATATTTGCTTTCCTGGCGGTAATTTTTCTGACGGCGCCGGCGAACGCGCAGGAACAATTGAACGGCCTGCCACCGCGCGCCGCGCCAACCGCCCATGTCCAGGTCGACACATTGCCGGTGATGGATGCCACGCCGAAATTCGACGCCGCGCGCGCCACCGCCGCCTATCTGGCGCGGATCGGCGGCACGGCGCGGGCGCGTTCCGACGCTTATTTCGAAGGCGGCTATTGGTTGATGCTGGTCGATCTGATCTGGGCGCTTGCGGTCGCCGGCCTGCTGCTTTGGCTGCGTATCTCGGTTTGGCTCAGGGACTGGATCGCTGAGCGCACGCATAGCCGGACCCTCCAGGCCATTTTCTATGGCGCGGCCTATGTGGTGCTGACGACAGCCGCGACTTTTCCATTGACCGTCTATGAAGGCTATGTCCGCGAACATGCCTATGGCCTGTCGAACCAGAATTTCACCGCCTGGTTCGGCGATTTCGCCATCGGTCTGGTGATCACGCTGATGGCGGCCGTGATCTTTGTACCGCTGCTCTACGCCGCGATCCGGCGTGCGGGCGGCAGCTGGTGGCTGTGGGGCGCGGGCCTGGTTATCGCCTTTCAGATCGTGACGGCCGTGATCTATCCCCTCTTCATCGCGCCTCTGTTCAACACTTACACGCCGCTGGCCGAAGGGCCGCTGAAAGCCCAGATCCTGTCGCTGGCGCGCGCCAATGACATTCCCGCCGACAATGTCTGGATGATGGATGCCTCGCGGCAGTCCAACCGCGTTTCCGCCAATGTCTCCGGCTTCCTGGGCACCACGCGCATCACCTTGAACGACAATCTCTTGAAGCAAGGTTCGCCAGACGAAGTGCTGGCGGTCCTGGGCCATGAGATGGGTCATTACGTCATGGGGCACATTTTGCGCG
>DATNGI010000092.1:0-35746 GCA_035605955.1 Rhizomicrobium sp. | reverse complement strand
TCGATGGAGAATTGGGGCGCGATCTTCTATTCGCAGCATCATCTGTTGTTCGATCCCAACGCCTCGACCGAAAGCGACCGCCAGCTGGTGTTCATGGTGGTGGCGCATGAGATGGCGCATCAATGGTTCGGCGATCTGGTCACCATGGCCTGGTGGGACAATCTCTGGCTGAACGAAGGCTTTGCCCGCTGGATGCAGACCTATTCCGCCGACGATCTGCATCCGGAATGGAAAACGGGCTTGCGCGCACTCGCGATCTTCGAAGGTGGCAAACAGGCCGATGCCATTCCTTCCACCCATCCGGTGATCCAAACCATCTTGACCGCCGACCAAGCATCGCAGGCGTTCGATCAGATCACTTATGACAAAGGCGCAGCCGTGATCACCATGATCAACGCCACTGTCGGGCGCGAAGCGTTCGAGAAGGGCGTGCAGGCCTATATGCGCGCCCACGCCTATGGCAACACCGAAGACAGCGATCTGTGGCGCGAAATCCAGAAGGCTGCAGGCAAGCCGATCCTGGACATCGAGCATGACGTGACCCGCCAGGAAGGCGTGCCGCTGATCAAGGCCCAATTCGGCAAGGATGCGGTGACACTGAGCGAGGGCCGCTTCGCCGCCGATCCCGCCACCATCGCCAATGCCAAGCCGCAAAGCTGGCTGTTGCCCATCGCGGTCGCGCCGCTTTCCGGCGGCAAGGCCGAGACCCAATTGCTGAAGGCGCCCACCCGCTTCGCCGTGATGCCGCCCGCGCTGGTCAATGCGGGACAGAAGACCTATGGCCGGGTGCTTTATCCCGCGGGCTCGGTGGCGGCGCTATCCGCCGCGCTGCCCAAACTGGCCCCCGCCGACCAGTATGGCCTTCTGAACGACACGGCGGCGCTGGGCTTCGCCGGCTATCAGCCGGCCAGCGACATGCTGGCGTTGATGGCCTCGCTGCCCGAAAACGCCGACGCCATCGTATGGCAGCGCGCGTTGACCTTGCTGGGCGAGATCGACGGTCATTATGCCGACGGCGCGCCCAGAACAGCGCTGCGCGCCACTGCGCTGAAATTGCTGCACCCCCTGTCGGCGCGGCTGGGCTTTGCGGCCAAGAGCGGCGAGGACGGCAATGTCCAGATCCTGCGCATGGCGCTGGTCCGGCTTCAGGGCCGCTTCGGCGATCCCGCCACCATCGCCTGGGCGAAGAAAACCATGGACGATGCTGCCGCCAATCCGGTCGACAAGCGCGCCGCGCTCGATGTCGCCGCGGCCAGCGCCGATGCCAAGGCCTTCGACGCTTTGCTGACGAAGGCACGGGCGGAAAAAGATCCGCTGGCCAAGCAGCATATGTTCGACGCCCTGGCCGGGGTGCAAGACCCGGCGCTGGCCGGGCGCATGGTGGAGATCGCCTTCAGCAGCGATCCGCCCGCGGGCACCACGCCGTCGCTGCTGGAACAGTTGGGCGACAATCATCCCGATATCGTCTGGGATGGTGCGGTGGCGCGTCTGAAGGATCCAAAGAACGCCATGGAGCAAACCTTGCGCTGGGAAATCGCGGTCGGCCTTGCCAGCCGCTCCGCCCTTCCGGCCCGCATCGCCGCGGTCGAGGAATTCGAGAAGAGTGTGCCGGAAACCGCGCGCCGGCCATTTCTTGGCGCCATCGCGGCGATCAAGCAGAACCAGCACATCCGCGACAAAGCCGTGCCGGAAATCAGCGCCTGGGTGGCGGGGCGATAGGTCCTGGATAGGATCAGCGCGACGATTACCAATGCAAGATTGTCATCCCCGGCGAGGCGCGACCAGCGCCGAGGGAAGGGGACCCAGGTAGTTGGTGCTAATCATACTTCCGTACCGGGAACGGCCGGTCGTCATTGTAGAAGCCGTTCCGGTTGGGCATCTGCACCTTGGGCAGCGACTTGGCGTCCATCACCTCGCCCTGCTTGATGATGTGGCCCTCGGCCAGAATGTAAGCCACCAGCGAATAGACCTCATCGGGCTTGAGCGAACCGGGCGCGGTATAGGGCATAGCGCGGGTGATATAGTCGAACAGAGTGGTGGAATAGGGCCAGTAACTCTCCACCGTCTGCTTGAAGTTCGGCGTGTTGAGCGTGCCGCGCCCGCCCACCAGCGCAGGTCCGCCGCCTTGCGGCAGGTTCGCGTCGCGCACGCCTTCCAGCTTGGCGCCATGGCACGACGCGCATTGCTCGCCATAAATCTGCGCGCCGGCCTTATAGGTGCCGCTGCCAAGTGGAAGCCCTTGCCCGTCGGGACGTACATCCTTGTCCCAGGCTTCGATATCGGCTTTCGAAGCGGGCGTGCCGAAGGGATAGCTCTCGCCGCCGCCATAGCCGGTCTGCTGCGCCCACACCGTCAGCGGCAAAGCGGCCAGCACCGCCGCCGCAAGCAAGACCTTAACCGTTGAGGACATTGCTCACGCTCCCGTCGGTGGCCACTTTCCAGCTCTGGATGCCGTTGTAATGATAGGTCGGCCCCACGCCTTCGGTGCGCGTCAGGAACGACTTGGTGGGCTGGACATAGCCGGTCTGATCGGTGGCGCGGCTTTCGATGATGCTTTCGCTGCCGTCCCAATGCCAGGGATAGCGGAAACGCACATGCGCCTTGGGCAGCACCGGTTCCTGCAGCGACGCAAGGCTCCAACTCTTGCCGCCATCGGTGGTGATTTCCACCCGCTCGATCGGCGCGCGGCCGGACCAGGCGATGCCGGAGATCTCATAGAAGCCCTTGCCCGGCAGCCGCATATCGCCGGACGGAAAGGTGATCAGGGATTTGGCTTCCATCACCCAGCTGAATTGGCGCGCCTTGCCGGTATTGGTCATCAGGTCGGTGTATTTTGACGTCTCTTCCCGCGTCATGAAGGGCTTGTCGCCGATCTTCAGGCGCCTCAGCCACTTCACATTGATATTGCCTTCCCAGCCGGGAAGGATCAGGCGCATGGGATAGCCATTCTCGGGCCTTATCGCTTCGCCATTCTGCGCGTACGCCACGAACGCATCGTCCAGCATCTTGTCGATGGGCACGCTGCGCGACAGCATCGCGCCATCCGAACCTTCGGCCAGCACCCAGGCCGCGCCGTCCTTTACGCCCACCTGCGCCAGCAAAGTCGAGAGCCGCACGCCCGTCCATTCCGACGTCGAGGTGAGGCCATGGGCTTCCTGCGCCGTCTTCTGGCCGGCGCTGCGCGAGGCGGCGTTGGAATTGCCGGAACATTCGATGAAGATGATGCGGGAGATGGACGGGAAGCGCTTCAGATCCTCCACCGAATATTTCATCGGCTTGTCCACCATGCCATGGATGATGAGGCGATGCTCTTTGGGATCGATGGTGGGAATGCCGTTGTGATGGCGCTCGAAATGCAGGCCCGACGGCGTGATGATGCCCACGCCCGCCTGCAGCGGCGTCAAAGCCGAAGTGCCGCCTTGAGAGGCGAGCCGCATCACTTTCTCCGTGCCGGCGCGGCTGCCATAATCGCTTTTGGCGATGGCGCCCGGCAAACTCCAAGGCGCGTCGCCGTCATCGGCGGCCATGGCACGTACCGGCACAATGGCGGCCGCTGCGGTGACAAAGCCGGTGCCCCGTAAGAAAGCGCGGCGGCTGGCGGTGCTGACTTTGCCTTGCGGGAACATGCCGTCGCGACACTCGCAATCGCTTTGTAGCGCGCGCTCAATGTCGGCTTCGCTTACCGCTTCGCCAATGGCAGGTTCTTCCATGTCTCGCTCCCTCTCACCGGCGTCGTATCGCGCCGTTCCGTGAGGGACGCTTATAGCCGATCAAGGTGCGGCCTTCACCTTCCACGAGCCAGACAGGAGGAATTCCGTCAACGCCGGTAGTTAAAGGGTTTCTGGAACAAGCGTGATATTCGCGTGGCCATAGCGATATTACCTGTCATTCTCGGCGAGGCGCGGTCAGCGCAGAGGGAAGCGAATCCAGGTCTTCAAAACCGGCTTGCTGTATATACCCGGATCCCCTTCCCTCACATCGGCTGCGGTGCAGTCGATGTTCGCCGGGGATGACAAGCAGGGACAAGCCGCTTCACCGCCTGAAAGAGCCGCGCCTTACACCTTCTGGAACTTCAACAAAAACTGATCGGTGTGGCTCTTGATCGCCGGATCGGACGACATCTTGGTGTGATCGTCGGCCGGGCGATGCAGCACATTGCTTTCGCCCACCAGTTTGAAGCCGGCCGCGGTCACTTCCTTGATCACCGTCGCCTTTTCGATGCGATGCACCTTGGCGATTCCCGCATCGTCGGTGCCCGGATTGGCCTGATGGTCCAGGATGAAATAAATCCCGCCCGGCTTCAGCGCGTCATGCACCCGCTTGTTGAAGGCGGCCATGTCCACCGGGCCGTACTCGGCGACATGCAGATCGTGATAATTCTGGGTCATCCACACCAGATCGACTTTCTCCGGCGGATTAAAGTCACCGAACTTCACCATCTCGATCATGACGTTGGAATGGCCCGGCTCAGCCGCCATCTTGGCGTCGACACCCTTGGTGTCCCATTTGGGATTTTCGATGCCGATGATCTTGCCTTTGGGGCCGACAACGTCACTCAACATCCGCGTGTAATAGCCGCCCGAAGGAAAGAATTCCGCCACCGTCATGCCAGGCTTCACGCCGGCAAAGGCGATGGTTTCGCCCGGCGCGCGCAGTGCATCGCGCTCGCTGTCGGTCTTGGGCCGCGAGGAATCCGCCACTGCCTTGGCGACATAGTCGGGCACATCGGCGGCCATCGCACCGCCGGACATTACCAGCGCGATCAGCGCCGTACCAAGAAATGAGGATTTCATCGGATGCTCCTTTCACTTTTCGAAAATTTGGGGCGGCGTCACCATCGCCGGCTTTTGACGAATGAAAAGCGCTTGTCGACCAACAGGTTCCCCGCTTCGACCAAGCGTGGGTGTCCTGCCAGTTTAGCGTTGAGCCTTCACATCCGCCACCGTCACCATGCCGGAATAGCGGTTGCCGAAATGGGTGCGAACATAATTGACCACATCGGCGATCTGCTGATCCGACAAAAGCCCGCCCAACGGCAGCATCGCTTTTTGGCCGTGCAGGATCACACTCACCGGATAGCCTGCCTCCGCCAGTTTGGGATTCTTCGCCAGCGCCGGAAAACCCGCGCCCGCGCCCATCGCGCCTTTGGCATCCGCCATGTGACAGGATTGGCAGACATGGCTGTAGACCGCCTCGCCGCCGACAAAGGAATAATCGCCCGGCCGCTGCATCGCGCCCGCGCCCAGATCATGTTCTTGCGCAAGAGCAGGTGTCGCGCTTAGCAGCATCGCGGCGATGCAAATCCGTGTTTTGTTCATGCGCGTCTCCCCGTGGCCCAAGCTTAGGCTGTTTTGCCGACCCGCTTCAATCTGTGTCCTTCAACCAAGCGCCTGCTTCAGTCTCGCCACCAACGCGGGCGCATCTTTCTCGGCAATATTGGTGAAGCTGAGCAACAGTCCCTCGCCCGCGCCGTATTTGCCAGCTCCATATTTGATGAACTGCGCCGACAATTGCGAAGCAGCGAGCCCGTGCGCGGCACAGCGCGCCGCCAAAGCCTTGTCCGCGCCGCGATTTGGAAAGCGCGCCACAATGTGCAATCCGCCGGCCGGAAGCGTGACATCAATGCCGTCGCCAAAGGCATCTTGCAGCGCCTCCGCCAGCGCCTGCCGCCGCGCTTTGTAAGCCTGGCGCATGCGGCGCAGATGGCGCGCGAAATGACCTTCGGCCAGGAACGCCGCAAGCGCGGCCTGCTCCAGGCTGGCATGGCCGCGTCCCAGGTCGCGGCAATGACGCGCCCCATCGTCCGCGAACCGCGCCGGCAGCACCAGATAACCAAGCCTGAGCGCGGGAAACAAAACCTTGCTGAAGCTTCCGGCATAAAAGACGCGATCTTCGCCATCCAGGCTTTTCAACGCCGCCGGCTTGAAGCCACTGTAATGGAATTCGCAGTCATAATCGTCTTCCAGCACGAAGGCCCGCGCGTCTCGCGCCCAAGCCAGCAGCGCGCGGCGCCGCGCCGGCGAAAGCGTGACGCCCAATGGCGCTTGGTGCGCCGGCGTCACCACCGCGAGGCGCGCCTTGCTGCGGCGGGCTTGCGCGATGTCGATGCCTTCCGCATCCACCGGCACAGGTTGAAGCCGCATGCCCAGGCCTCGAAGCGCATTGCGCGCAAAGCCGTAACCCGGATCCTCGAACAGGACCGCATCGCCCTTTTTCAAGACCAGCCGCGCCGCCAGATCCAGCGCGCCCTGATAGCCGGACGTGACCGCGATCTGCTCCGGCGTGGCTGCGATCCCGCGCGACAATGCCAGATAGGAGGCGATCGCCCGGCGCAGCGCGAATACGCCCATCGCATCGGGATAAGCCAGGCTTTCGCCCGCCCCGCGCTTCACCTCGCGCATTACCAGCCGCGACCATAATTTGCGCGGCACCAGATCGAGCGCGGGCAGGCCCATCTGGAACGGCCGGATCCCGTCGCGCGTATCTGCTGCCTTCGCGGGTTCGCGGGCGGGCCGCGCCGCCGGGATGGTGCCGGAGACGATGGTGCCGCCTTGGCCCCGCGTGACGAGCAGCCCGTCGCCCAAGAGCCGCGCATAGGCCATGTCGATGGTGCCCCGCGCCACGCCCAGCTGCGCGGCGAGGCTCCGCGCCGAGGGCACCCGCTCTCCGGGACGAAGCCGGCCCTGCGCGATGGCCGCGCGAATACGGTCATAAAGCTGGCGGTTGAGCGGCGTGGTCGAGCTTCGGTCGAAGCGGAAACGGGCGAACCGGGGTTGCGGCATGGCCCAGTCAATTTAACCGATCATGGCACTTTGGCCTAGGCCATGATGGGCTATGCTGGCAACCGGATCGAAAGGAGGCAGGCATGCCCCGCTTGCTGGTTCTTTGTCTTGCGTTGCTGATTGCCGGCCCTGCTTTGGCTGCGCCTGGCGACAGTGTTGGCGCGGCGCAAGCACCCGCGCCTTACGCCTTCAACAATCCCATTCCCAATATTCCGGGCAAGAGTTTGCTGGCGGTGGTGGTCAATTACGCGCCGGGGGCCAAGAACAAATCCCATCATCACGCACCGTCGGCCTTTATCACGGCCTATGTGCTGGAAGGCGCGGTCAGGAGCCAAGTGGATGACGGCCCGGTCAAGGTCTACCATGCCGGCGAAAGCTTCACCGAAAAGCCCGGCGCGCATCACATGATCAGCGAGAATGCCAGCGCGACAGAGCCCGCCAAGATGCTGGCGATCTTTGTGCTCGATACCGGGGGGGCGCCGCTCTCGACTCCCGATCCATGAGCGACACGGCGATCCTGCCCGGCATGGCGGTAAAGGCGCGTTGGACGCCCTATGCGCCTGTGGTGGCGGTGCTGGCCTATCCCTTCCTGCTGGACGCGTTTCATGCCGCCATTGCGGCAGACATGATCGCGCTCGCCGCGCTCATTCTGCTGGCGGCGCTGGCGGTGCCGATTGTCGGGCTGGTCACGGCATACAATCTCGCTCAGACCACGCATCCCGATGCCGCGACGCTGCGCGCCCGCCGCTTCGCCTATGCCAGCATGGCGGCGCCGCCGCTGTTGGTGTTTTTGGGCGTGGCGCCGGGGCTGATCGGCATTCACTTGCCCGACAAGGTGATGTGGTTTGCGGTCTGGCTGCTGCTGGCCGCCCTCACCTGGCTGATGCCCGCGAGCGCGGCGTCGCCGACGCGCGCACCCAGCGCGAAATGGCGGGTGGCGCATGGCGTTTCCGCAGCTCTGATCGCCTGTTTTGTGCTGTTCCATCTTTTCAATCATTTCACCGGCCTGATCGGCGGCGCGGACATGCATGCCGCCGTGATGAAGGCGGGCCGCACTGTCTATCGCGCCAGCTTTGTCGAGCCGGTGCTGGTGGCGCTTCTGTTCTTCCAGATCGCCAGCGGCTTGCTGCTGTTCTGGCGCTGGAGCGCGCTGAAGGCCGATCTCTTCCGCGCCTTCCAAATCGGTTCGGGTTTGTATCTTGCCGTATTCCTGTTGGCGCACTTGAACTCGGCCTTCGTCTCGGCCCGCGCCGTGCATCACATCGAGACCAACTGGGCCTGGGCGGCAGGGCTGCCGAGCGGCCTGATCCGTGATGGTTGGAACATAAGGCTGTTGCCGCACTATGCCTTCGGCGCCTTCTTCGTGCTGGGGCATCTGACGTCCGGCGCGCGGGTGGTGATGCTGAACCATCGCGTGGGGGTCGCTTTCGCCAACCGGTTCTGGTTCGCAGGGCTAGGCGCGGCCGCCCTGATCGCGACCGCCATCATCGCGGGCCTGTGCGGGGTGCGGATTTAACACCAACTCCCTCACGAATACGCGCGCAGTATTTTGCGGCTTGGGCAAGAGCGTCGCGCGGAGCGTGCAAATAGCACGTGAGCACGCGCGACGAACCCGTCCATAGCAACAGCGTGTGGACGCAAAAGACAAGCGTCCCGAACTTTGGCTACCAGGGTACCGGACTGTGAGGTTGTGCCATCAAATTGCGCAAAGCATCGTGCGGCACTGCGTTCAGGGAATTGCCGTTGATCCCGGTCATGGTCTTGGCGCCGACCATGGCATTGACGATGGCTTCCTCCGTCGCCCGGATCGTGGCGTCGAACAGCGGATTCATCGCCCAGTTGGGCAGCATGGCAATTTGAGCCAGGGGCGGCGGCGTGGTGGAAGGCGGCGCGCCACGCTGAAACGGCGGCGCGGCGACATCGGCGCCAGGGTTGGCGGTGGAGAAGGAAACAAAGATGTCGCCGGAGCCATCGCCGGATGTTCCACCCAGCCGGCCCAGGCCCAGCGTGGCGCGCCGGCAAAGCCGGTCCAACTGCGCCGCGGTCAACGGCGCGTTGGTGGCGATGACGATGATGATCGAACCCGTATCCACATGATTGGCGCCATAGAGGAGGTTGGCGCGGCGGTCCTGATGCAAGTCCTGACCCACCGCGACACCGCCGATGCGCAATTCATGCGCCGAACCGGTGTTGCATTGGACGAACACGCCCACGACATAGCCGCCCTCCGCGGCGGATAACAGCCGCGAGGCGGTGCCGGAGCCGCCCTTGAAGCCGAAACATGCCATCCCCGTGCCGCCACCGACATTGCCTTCGGCGACCGGTCCTGGCGCCGCGGTGTCGATGGCGTGCCAGGTATCGGCGGAGGTGACATGAAAGCCATTGATGTCGTTCAGGAAACCGTCATAGGTCTCGGCCACCACCGGCAGCGACCAGGGATATTTCGTGGCGCCATGCTTCATTTCCCAATCGATCACCGCATCGCGCACCAGACCGACGGAGTGCGTGTTGGTGATCATCACCGGCCCTTCCAGGAATCCCGATTCCTTGACCCAGTGAATGCCCGTCATTTCGCCATTGCCGTTCTGCGAATAGAAGCCGGCGAAGACCGGGTCCTTGAAATTCTTTCCGCGCGGCAAGATCGCGGTAACGCCGGTCCTGACCGGCCCCTTGCCCACCACAAGCTTTCCGTCGCCGGAGATCGAGGTCGTGTAACCCACTTCGACACCGGGCACATCGGTGATGGCATTCGAAGGTCCGGGCGTTCCCTCAAACGGGACACCCAGATCGCGCGCGCGTTCCGCGGGCTGCGCGTCCAGCGGCGCGCTCAGGCCTAAAAGACAGAACAGTGCCGTTCCAGCTAGCCAAAAAGCCTTCATGATTGCCCCCTCGGTCAAGATGCTAAACCGTCATCGCTTTCTGATGCAGGCGCAGTATCGCGTCGGTGGCCGACACCACCGCCCCTTCCTGCCAAGTGGGAAGACGCGAGGCATGTTCGCCCGCCAGCACGATGCGTCCGTCCAGCGCGCAAAGATTGTCGTAATGTTCTTTGCGCCCCGCTTCCGTCCAGGCGCCGGAACAACCCAAGGTCCAAGGCACGCGATGCCAGGCGACGGAGACGCCGCATTCATATTCGCGCTTGTAATTGCCCGGATGGATCTTCTCGCCATACTCCAGCAGATCCTTGATGCGCTTCTCCGGCGGCTTTGAGGACA
Source organism: Rhizomicrobium sp. (assembly GCA_035605955.1). Lineage (GTDB taxonomy): Bacteria > Pseudomonadota > Alphaproteobacteria > Micropepsales > Micropepsaceae > Rhizomicrobium. The sequence goes on along the minus strand of DATNGI010000092.1, from coordinate 25,749 downwards.
ACAGAATACCGGCAGGCCCCGACGCCTGCGACGCCACCAGCACACCCTTCCCTTTGGAGAAATAATCGTACATGGGATAGCCGATCAGGGCGTTGGCCTGGTTGGTGAAGGAAATGCCGCCATAGATACGGTCATCTTCCTCCCAGAAGCGGCGCTTGAATTGCAACCCGCTTTTCACATTGGCGCCATAAGGCAGTTGGTTGATCGCCGCCCGCATTTTCGGCCCGACATTCATCGGCATCTGTGAAAGGATCGAAGCGGGAATAGTGCACACGCACCAGTCGGCGCGCGCCTGGCGCGACGCGCCGCCCTTCACCGCATCGACGTAAGTCGCGGTGACGCCACGTTCATCCTGCTTGATGTCGATCACTTTGGCATTGGTGGTGATGAGGTTGCCCAGCTCTTGCCCGAAGGCTTTGCCGATTATGCCCATGCCGCCCTTGGGCTGGAACAAAGGCGTCTGGTATTCGAAATCATGGCTGTAACCGATGGCGCGCCAAAGATAAGACTGCAACAACTCGCTCATCGATCCCGGTTCGGACCAGGTGGGCAGCGAATTCAGCCCGCCGCCATCATCGATCGTGGGCCCGCGCCGCACCGAGGAGATGCGCCCCTTTGCATATTTATAGTCCTTGTCCAGCGCGCCCCAGGCGCGCAGCGCCTGCAGCAGAATCTCCTTGTCTTCCGCGCTCACGTCCTGGTCGAGCACGCTTTGCTTGGTGCTCTTGGCCAGAAGCTCAGCGACATGGCCATGAAAATCCGCTTGCACCTCGCGATAGCGCCTGGGCTTGCCGCCATAGGCGTAGGTCGAATGGACATAGGCATTGTAATTCACCTGCACGAACGGCTCGAGCGCCACATTCAGCCGGTTGGCGTAATGCAAAATGCCGTAATGGTGATAGGGAATGCGCCACGGCCCGGGATTGAGATACTGCCCGGGATCGAATTGCACATGCTGGGTGGCGCCGCCCAGTTCGGTATAGCTGTCGCCGCCATAGAGCGTCCAGTTCCGCCCACCGGCGCGGTTGTTGTATTCCAGCAGCTGCACTTTATATCCGGCATCGCGCAGCTCAATCGCCGCTACCATGCCGGCAAGGCCCGCGCCCAGGATCAGCACGCTGGCGCCGGGTTTCGCCTGCCCCAGCTTGGGCGGGCCCGCATAGCCCGATTCCTGCGCCAGGCCCATTTCGGTCATGGCGTTGTACATGGCGGTAGCGCCCGCCACCGTGCCGATCATGGTGAGCAGAGAGCGGCGGGTGGTGGTAGCGACATTATCGCCAGGGCGCTTTGTCATATGAAACCCCCGATCCGAGCCCACTCTATGTCATTCCCGGCCGAGCGATGCACAGCATCGCGAGGGGAAGGGAACCCAGGTGTCAACACAGCATCGGTCTCAAGCACCTGGATAATCCCCTTCCCTCGCTCGATGCGCTGCATCTCGCTCGCCGGGGATGACAAGCTTCGCTTGTCACCTCTGAGCTTTGACGTCTTCCGGCTTGACCTTGTCTTTATACTTGTTGCCGAAACTAGTGCGCACATAATTGACCACATCGGCGATCTGCCGGTCGTTGAGCATGTCGCCAAAGGGCGGCATCGCTTTCTGGCCATGGGTCACAACCGACAGAGGATAGCCCGCCACCTCCAGCTTCTTGTCGCTCGCCAGCGCCGGATACATGCCCGCGCCCACCGCGCCCTTGGCATCGGGCATATGGCAGCCCTGGCAGACGCCGGTGAAGATCGCCTTGCCGCCCTCAAAGGAAAAGGAGTTGCCGCGCTCCAGCGGCTCGCTGCCATAGTCATTGGCAGCGAAGGGTTGGGCGAAAGACGCGATGGGCGAAAGGGCCAGCGCGAGAAGCGCCGCGAGCGTCAAACCAGTTTTCATGACCGCTTCCCCTCACCTACCGCAACCCGGCGGCGTCCTGATATCAGCGCTGTGCTTTGACGTCCTCGGGCTTGACCTTGTCTTTGTACTTGTTGCCGAAGTTGCTGCGCACATAATTGACCACATCGGCGATCTGCTGATCGTTGAGCAGCGGGCCAAAGGCCGGCATCGCCTTTTGGCCGTGGGTGATCACCGCCACCGGATAGCCCGCCACTTCCAGCTTCGCGTCCTTAGCCAGCGCGGGATACATGCCCGCGCCCACCGCGCCTTGCGCCTGGGGCATGTGGCAGCCCTGGCAGACATTGGTGAAGATGGCCTGACCGCCCTGGAAGCTGAACGGCCCGCCCCGGTTCATCGCGCCCGCGCCCATGTCTTGCGCACCATCGGCGAATAGCGGCGAGGTCATCATGCACATTGCGGCCGCCAACGCGGCCAAACGAATTTTCATCTCATTCCCCTTCACACTCATCGCGCGCTCCTCACCCTTCGACGGGCTCAGGGTGAGGATACCCTCATGCTGAGCTTGTCGAAGCATGAGGGCCGCGCCGATCCTTGTTAAGCGCTCATGACCTTTTGATGCAGCCGCGTGATCGCGTCCGTTGCAGACGTCACCGCACCCTCCTGCCAGGCCGGCAGCCGCGATGCATGTTCGCCCGCCAGCACGATACGGCCGTCCAGCTCGCAGAGATTGTTGTAATGCTCCGCCCGCGCCTCTTCCGTCCATTGACCGGAGCAGCCCAAGGTCCAGGGCACGCGATGCCAGGCTACCGCCACGCCGCATTCGTAATTGGCCTTGTATTTTCCGGGATGGACGTTTTCGCCATAGTTGAGCGCGTCCTTGATGCGGTCTTCCGGCGCCTTTGCCGCGGCCACGAACGCGCCCGCGCCCATCAGATAGGCACCCAACAGCACGCCCTTTCCCTTGGAGAAATAATCCCACATGGGATAGCCGATCATGGCGTTGGGCTGGTTGGTATAGGTCAGGCCGCCATAGATGCGCTCATCCTCTTCCCAGAAGCGGCGCTTCATCTGAAGCCCGATCTTCAAGCCCGCGCCATAGGGAATGGCGTTGATCGCGGCCTTCTTCTTGGCCGAAACGTTCATCGGGATCTGTGACAGGATCGAGGCCGGAATGGTGCAGACACACCAGTCGGCGGTGGCCTTTTGCGGCGCCCCGCCGGTGCGGCTGTCGATATAGGTCGCGGTAACGCCCTTATCGTCCTGATGGATGTCGATGACCTTGCAATTATATTTGATCAGATCGCTCAGCGCTGCGCCAAACGCCTTGCCGATCTGACCCATGCCGCCCTTAGGCTGGAAGATCGAGGTCTGATATTCATAATCGTGGCCCCAACCGATGGCGCGCCACATATAGGAATTCAGCACCTGGGAAAGTGTGTCGGGCTCCGAATAAGTCGGCAGCGAATTCAATCCGCCGCCGTCATCGACCACGGGGCCACGGCGCGTGGAGGTCTGGCGCCCCTTGGCATATTTGTAGTCGCCATCCAGCGCGCCCCAGGCCTTCAGCGCCTGCAGCAGAATCTCTTTGTCTTCCTTGGTGACGTCCTGGTCCAGCGCGCTTTGCTTTGTGCTCTTGGCCAGCAGCTCCGCGACATGGCCGTGGAAGTCCGCCTGCACTTCGCGGAAGCGCTTGGGCTTGCCGCCATAGGCGTTGGTGTTGTGGACATAGGCGTTGTAGTTGACTTGGGTGAAGGGCTCGAGGCCAACGCCCAGCTTGTTGGCATAATGCAGGATGCCGTAGTGATGATGCGGCAAGCGCCACGGGCCAGGATTGATGTACTGGCCGGGATCGAACTGCACATGCTGGGTGAACCCGCCCAGCTCCGTATAGGTATCGCCGCCATAAAGCGACCAGTTCCGCCCGCCGGCACGGCCGTTATATTCCAGCACCTGCACTTTATATCCGGCGTCGCGAAGCTCCATCGCCGCCACCATGCCCGCGATGCCCGCGCCCAAAACCAACACCGAAGCGCCCGGCTTCACCGCGCCCAGCTTTGGCGGCCCGGCATAGCCGGACTCTTGCGCAAAACCCATTTCGGTCATGGCGTTGTACATGGCGGTGGACCCCGCCAAGGTGCCGACCATGCGCAGCAGAGATCGCCGACTTACGCCGGATTCAACATCGCTCATAAATCCTCCCCTTGAGCTCGTACTTCTATATTTTCTTTAATCCTATACTGATTTTGCCGGCCGCGTGAACGGCGTCATCTTCTCAAATTGTCGCCAATTGTTGCGAACGCGAGCGGAAAAAGCCCGGAATATAAAGCTTTCGGGGCCAAACACGCCCGCCGCGCAGGACAGCTATTCGCATGGTCGGAAGGCGGGCGCGCTTCACTTAAGCGCGATCAAGCCCGCCTCGGTCGGGCGAAAGCCGCAAGCCTCAAGATAGAAGCTCCGCAAATGCGGCTCGAAATCGACATGCAGCCATTCGCAGCCCGCTTCCTTCGTGCGCTCCGCCGCAAACCGGACCATTCGCTCGGCATGCCCCTGGCGGCGCTCATCCTTGGCCACCATGGTGTCGAGCAGGAAGGCATGCACGCCGCCGTCCCAAGCAATGTTGACGAAGCCGATCAGCCGGCTCGTGCGGCGTAAGCACACCCAGCCCAGGCTGTGGCGGTTGAGCTGACCCCACCAATCCTCCGCCAGCACGGCATGACCAAAAGCTTCCGCATGCAGCGCATTGAGTTCGTCATTGGCAAACGCGCCGCGCCATTCGCAAACCGTCATCATTCCTCGCTCATCTACAAAACAGTGGAATTTATTGCACATCAATGCCTCTAATATGCCGGGCCAATTGTGGTGGCGAAAGCGGTCAAACAGGAGGGACGATGAGCATTGCATCGCAAGGAGTGGAGAAGAACCCCGGCTACCTGCGGATCGCCACGGAAGAAGCTTATCAGCCGAAAGAGATACCGGGCCTCTATCGCAAATTGCTCGAAGAAAAGACCGTCGACGATCCGGGCTTTCTTTCTCAATGGGGCTATTTTCTGGGCAATGCCGAGAAGATGCAGAAATTGGCGAGCCGCCTTGTCGATATCGGCGAGGGCCGTATCGCGGACATGGACTCAACCGGCATCGCGCGACAAATCCTTTCGATCGCCAGCCCGGGGGTGCAGATCTTCGATGCCGCAACCGGGACCTCGCTCGCGACAATTTTCAACGACGAGCTGGCGGAAGCCATCGCCAAACATCCCGACCGCTTCTCGGGCCTGGGCGCCATCGCGCCGCAGAATCCGGCGGCGGCCGCCAAGGAGCTGGAACGCGGCGTGACGAAGCTTGGCTTCAAAGGCGTGATCATCAACTCCCACACCCAGGGCGAATATCTGGACGACCCCAAATTCTGGGACATTCTCGCCGCCGCCGAAGCCCTCGACGTTCCCATTTATCTGCATCCCGCCACGCCGCCCGCGCGCATGATCGGACCCTTGCTCGAAGCCGGGCTCGAGGGCGCTTTTTATGGCTTCGCGGTGGAGACCAGCGTCCATCTGTTACGCATGATCATGAAGGGCGTCTTCGACCGTTTCCCCAAGCTGCAGATCGTCGCCGGTCATGGCGGCGAGGGATTGCCTTTCTGGCTGTGGCGCCTTGACCATTTCCAGCACAATTATCAGGAGAGCAACCGCTTTCCGCACATGCCCAAGCTGAAGCGCAAGGTGAGCGAGTATGTGAAAGAGAATATTCCCATCACCACCAGCGGCATGTTCTGGGCGCCGGTTCTCCAATTCTGCCAGCAAGTGGTGGGCATGGACCGGGTGCTCTATTCGATGGATTATCCCTTCCAGTTCTCCGCCAACGAAGTGAAAACCGTCGACAATCTGCCCATCAGCGATGCCGACAAGAAAAAACTCTACCAGACCAACGCGGAACGCGTCTTCAAGCTGTGAGCGGCGATAGCGTTCGGCCGCGGGGGTGAAACAAGATGGTTGAGCAAGACCAAATTTTCGCCAAATGCGCTTGGCGGCTCATCCCCTTCATGATGTTGCTTTTTGTGGTCAACTACCTTGACCGGGTCAATGTCGGTTTCGCGGCACTCACGCTCAATAAACAATTGGGCTTTTCGCCTTCGGTCTTCGGGTTCGGCGCCGGCATTTTCTTCGCGGGCTATGCGCTCTGCCAAGTGCCGGTCAATGTCGTCATCGAGCGGGTCGGCGCTACTCGGTCGGTGTTCTGCATCATGGCGCTTTGGGGATTGGTCTCCGCCTCGAGCGCGCTGGTGAACGGTCCGACCAGTTTCTATGTCTTGCGATTCCTGCTGGGGGTGGCGGAAGCGGGGTTCTTTCCGGGAATGGTGCTGTATCTGACCTTGTGGTTTCCCCGCTCCTATCGCGCCCGCTTCACGTCCATTTTCACCACCGCGATTCCCCTGGCATCTATCATCGGTGGCCCTTTGTCCGGCGCCATCCTTGGCCTGAGCGGCCTTGCAGGCTTGAAGGGCTGGCAATGGCTTTTCTTGCTGGAGGGACTCCCCGCCATTTTTCTGGCCTTCGCGGTACTCAAATGGCTGCCCAAGGGTCCCAGCGCCGCGTCTTGGCTCTCGCCACGCGAAAAGGAATTGGTTCTGAGCGCGGTCGAACGCGAGGACGCGGCCTCGGAACGCAATCTGTGGGCGGCGCTGCGCAATCCCCGCCTGTTGGCAATTGCGCTGGTGGCCTTCGGCAATGCCGTCGCGCTCTATGGCATTCAGCTCTGGTTGCCGCAAATGATAAAAGGGATGGGCTTTTCCAATCTCGCCACCGGCCTTGTCACCGCTCTGCCCTATATTGCCGGTGCGGCGGCGATGATTTTGTGGGGACGTTCCAGCGATCGCCGGCGCGAACGGATATGGCATATCGCGATCGCCTTGCTGGTCGCGGCAATGGGCCTTGGCCTGGCTAGTATCGCGCGCGCTCCCTTGCCGACGGTGATCGCGCTCACAATCGCGATTGTCGGCTCGATGGCGTATTTCGGGCCCTTTTTCAGCCTGCCCTCGTCGTTCCTCTCTGGTCCCGCGATGGCCGGCGGCATCGCCCTGATCAGCACTTTTATTGCGCTGGGCGGATTTGTGGGACCGACTTTGATCGGAGTGATCAAGCAGGCGACGGGAAATTATGCGGCCGCAATGCTTGTGCAGAGTGCCGGACTTGTCATTGCGACAACGATCATTCTCATGGTCGGCCGCGCCATTACGTCTCGTGAGATTCAGACCGCCTGACGATTTGCGCCAGTGCCTAGCAGGCGTCCCGCACGCGAACGCGCAACGCACAAGGCAGCGCTCCCGCTATCCGGGTACTTTCTCGGCGAAACGCTCCCAAGCCATGTCCGTGAAATGTGGGCCTGAAACGGCCTCGCAGAATTTGATGCCGCAATGCACCCCATTCCACTCGATCAGCTCGACATCGTCCTTGTCGTTGATGGCGAGATCCCAGCCCACGGTCGGCACATGCGGCACGCGCCGGTGAAGGTCGAGACAAAAACGCACCGCCTTCTCGAATTGGGGAACGCGCACGCCCTTGAACACGAAACCTGTATCGGGATGCCTGTCCCAGGCCCGCCAATCGGGTCCGTAACAGAGATCATCCAGGGTGCCATCCGCCGCGCGCACCGGAACCTGCATTTGCTCGTCCGACTGCACCCATTGCGATTTGGGATGCCCCATCCGCAAGCGGGCTCCCCGCCGTGAGATCGTACCATCGGGCGCCTTGGCCGTGGTGATGCGCAAGGTGGCGACAGGACCGGGCGCCATCTGTTCGAACAAGGGATGCTGCTTGATCGGTCGCTGGATCGCGCAATCGTCGCCGAAATTATGGGTGAGCAAATCGTCGGGCTTGACCACAGCAATGGCCGTTCCCTTGCCGGCATTGTCCAGCTTGACGAAAACCTTGCCGAAGGGTCTGGCGATTTCGCGAAGCTTGGCGCGGTCTATGATGTTGAATTGGCGATCATAGAAGACGTTGTCGATGTAATAGGCGATATCCGGCAAGGCCTCTGTGCCCAGCACGATGTCGGAGAAGCTTTTCATGCCGGTCGCCGCCGCCAGGCCTTTGGAGATTCGCGGCGACACCAGCAGATGATAGAAATTGTCCGGCATCCAGCCCTCGCGGAACACGCCCTGCATGGTGGCGTAGACATAGAGCCAGGGGGCATATTCCACCCCGCCCAGCACTTCGCGGGCATATTCGTCCGCCTTTCGCTTGAGCGCGGGGGTCAGCTTTTTGCCGTTGAATGTTTCCATCGTTTTGACGGCGGCCAAGGCTTCCCGATGGAAGGCAAGGGTGCGATTTTGACGCCTGGTGCTTGGGTGGCCCAGATGGTGGGACCGCACGATGCGCAGACCCGTCAGCCGTTCGAGCAAATCATTCAATTTCATGATGGTTCCGCCAAAGATCGCAATGGCAGCGCGGCCCCGGTCCGCACGGCTTCCCAATTAGCCGGCAAAGTCGTTAAAGATGGATCAAAGCTAGACGGAAGCGCCGCGACGCTGCCCAGGTGACATAACCCCATTCGTCGAGGCTGCCCTCGCCGTGGGACTTTACTCTGCCGGTGGCGCGGCAGGATTTGTCCCATGCAAATCTTAACGGGCGGCGAAGGCGGGGCCTTAGACGCTCATCACCTGCTTGTGCAGGCGCGTGATGGCATCCAGGGCCGACAAAGTCGATCCTTCCTGCCACTCCGGCAGGCGCGAGGCATGCTCGCCCGCCAGCACAATGCGGCCGTCCAGCGAACACAGGTCGTTGTAATATTTCGCCCGACTTTCCTCGGTCCAGCGGCCGCCGCAGCCCAGCGTAAAGGGCGAGCGGTGCCAACCCACCGCCACGCCGGCCACGAAATTGGCCTTGTATTTGCCGGGATGAATCTTCTCGCCATATTCCAGCGCGTTTCTGATGCGCTCTTCCGGCGATTGCGACGTGAAGCGGTAGGCTTCCTTGTCGAAAGTATAGGCGGCCAACAGCACACCCGGCCCCTTGGTGAAATAGCCCCATTGCGGATAACCGATCTGGGCGTTGGGCTGGTCGGTATAGCTCATGCCGCCATAGATATTGTCGTCCTCCTCCCAGAAGCGGCGCTTCATTTCCAGGCCGATCTTGATCGAGGCGCTGTAGGGCAGCTGGTTGATCGCCGCCCGCTTCTTGGCCGACACATTCATGGGGATCTGCGACAGGATGGAGGCGGGAATGGTGCACACGCACCATTGCGCCGTGGCCTTTTGCGGCGCCCCGCCCTTCATTGTGTCGATATAGGTGGCGGTGACGCCTTTCTCATCCTGATGGATGTCGATGACCTTGCAATTATATTTGATGAGATTGCCCAGCTCCTTGCCGAAGGCCTTGCCGATCGTGCCCATGCCGCCCTTGGGCTGGAAGATCGGGGTCTGGGATTCGAAATTCTGGCCGCGGCCCACCGCCGACCACATTCCCGACGACAAAATGTTCGAGAGCGAATCCGGATCGCCATAGACGGGTAGCGAATTGATCCCGCCACCCTCGGCCATAGCGGGTCCGCGCGTCCGCGATGACATCTCGCCCTTCACATATTTCATGTCCTTGTCGAGCGCGCCCCAGCGGCGCAGCGCCTCGGCCAGCATCTCGCGGTCTTCTTTCGTGATCGATTGATCGAGCGCGTTCTGCTTCATGGTCTTGCCCAGAAGCTCGGCGACATGACCCTGGAAGTCGGCCATCACTTCGCGATAGCGCTTGGGCTTGCCGCCATTGGCTTTGGTATTGTGGACCCAGGCATTGTAATTCACCTGGGTGAAGGGCTCGAGCTGCACGCCCAACCGGCTGCAATAATGCAAGATGCCTTGATGGTGGTACGGCAGCCGCCAGGGGCCGGGATTGAAATATTGCCCGGGCGAGAATTTGACATCCTGCTTGATGCCGCCAAGCTCGGTGAAACTGTCGCCGCCATAGAGCGACCAGTTCCGCCCGCCGGGACGGTTGTTGTATTCCAGGATCTGCACCTTGTAGCCGGCATCGCGCAGCTCCAGCGCTGCCACCATGCCGGCAATGCCCGCGCCCAGAACCAGGACCGACGTGCCCGACTTCACATTGCCCAGCTTGGGTGGGCCGGCGTAACCGCTTTCCTGCGCGAAACCCAGTTCGGTCATGGCGTTGTACATCGCGGTGGAGCCCGCGACGGTGCCGATCATGCGAAGCAGGGACCGCCGGCTCATGCTGCCGGACTTTTGCGCGCTGGACTTCTGTGCGCCGGATTTTTGGCCGCTCATCGATTCTCCCCTGGCGTTCTGTATTTTGTTTAATCCTATACGGATTTCTGGAGCACGGGAACGGCGTCCTCTTCGCAAAGTGTCGCTGCCAGGTTTACGTGAGGTGCCAACGAGCGGCGCGCGAACCAGCGAATAATGTCATCCCCGGCGCACATCGGCTGCATTGCAGTCGATGCGAGGGAAGGGGATCCAGGCGTTTGTCGTAAGCACCTGGATCCCCTTCCCCTCACGATGCTGATGCATCGTTCGGCGGGGGATGACAAGAGTGGGTTACACGCCCTTGAATCGTTCCCAGCCCATGTCGGCATAATGCGGGCCTGTAACAGTCTCACAGAATTTGACGTCGCAATGGGCGCCATTCCATTCGATGAGCGCGATGTGCTCGTCACTGGTGATGGCGACGTCCCAGCCGATCACCGCAACATGGGGCACCTTGGCGTGCAGGCTAAGGCAGAATTCCACCGCGCGCGCGAAACGTGGGACCGTCAGTCCCGCCAGCGGCGCGCCGGTATCGGGATGGGCGGCAAGGCCACGCCACTCGCCGTCATAGCCCAAATCGTCCAATTCGCCGTCGGCGCCCTTCACGATCACGTCGAACGCTTCCGATGCAATGACGCAATCGCTGCCGGTCCGGCCCAGCCTGAGGAATGCGCCGCGCATCCCGAACGCGCCGGCAGGGTCACGCGCGGTGGTTATGCGCAAGGTCGCCACCGATTGCGGCAGCAGCGTATCGAACAAGGGATGCTGCCGGATCGGCCGCTGCACCACGCAGTCGCCTCTGAAATCATAATCGGCAATTGCCCCCGCCGCGACCTTCTTCACCGCCTTGCCGCCTCCGCTGCCATCTTCCTTCACAAACACATGTTCGAAATCCGCCGCCAGCCGCGACAGGGAAGCCCGGTCGATGATTGCAAAATTCCGGTCATAGAAATTGCCGCCAATGTGGTAGGCGAGATCGGGCAAGGATTCAGTCTTCAACACCAGATTGGTGAAACTCTTGTGCCCAGTGGCGCTGGAGATCGCATTGCCCACTTTTGGCACCACGCGCAGATGATAGAAATTGTCAGGCATCCAGCCTTCGCGGAACGCGCCCTGATAGGCGGCATAGACATGAAGCCAAGGCGCGTAATCGAGGCTTCCCAGGACGTCCTTCGCATAGTCGTCGGCCAGCCTTCTCAGGTCGGGCGAAAGCGGGCGGTCATTGTGACGCGCCATGACGTCCACAATCGCCAATGCCTCGCGATTGGATTCTTGCACGGCGCGGCGCTGGCGATCGAAGCCGATGCTTTCCAACTGGCTATCACGGACCAGGCGGCGACCTGTGAGCCGCGCCAGAACATCGTTCAATGTCATGAACCACTCAATGATGCAGGCATGGATCTGCTAGGATAAGGGCCCCTCGTCACCCGTCCAGAACTAGACGCGCATATCGTTAAAGGAGTGCACCCGGAATGGTGAAGCGGAACGACGGGCTCCTCGCGAAATGCCGAGCCGCCGCTTCGCAGACAATACCGCAAGTAGCACATGCTTGACCGCGTGGCGCGCGAAGCCCTTTATGCGCCGGCCGCGTAGCGTTTTGGGGGATGGCATGGCTGCGCATCGTACGGCATGGGACGGGCGCTTCATCGCCGCTTCAGCTTTGTTCGCGGTGCTTGGCTTCAATCTCGTTTACTTTGTGCAGGAATTGCTGCTCACCCTGCCAAAGGCTTTCGTGCCGGGCGTGCATGTAAAACTGTATCACAACAATCACAATTGGACCGGCGACGCGCCCATCCTGCCTTTGCTGCAGGGTACCGGCGGCGTCGCCGATCTGGCGACAGGCCTGATTTTCGCCGGTCTTTTGCGCGCGTCCGCGTCCCGTTCCATGACCACGCGCCTTTTCCTGTTCTGGATGGCGTTCCAGGGCCTTTATCAGGGGCTGAGCCAGATCGTGGCCGGCGCCTTGCTACCGGGCAACGATATGGGCATGGCCTTCGGCTATCTGCATCTTTCCGTGACCGTAAAGCACGTCCTCCTCGCGCTGGGCCTGATCTTGTCGGCGCTGGCAGGTTTCTGGCTGTCGCGCGCCGCCATCCGGTTGCTAGCCACCACGGCCGAGACACTGACCATGGGCGCCAAGCTGGGATTTCTCTTTCGCACCGTGATGGTGCCCGCACTGGTGGCAGGACCGATTCTGATCCCGTTCCGCATGCCCCGGGACAGCATCGAAGTCGTGATCTTTCCCACCGTGCTGATGCTGTATGGCGCACTCTGGGTCCTGATCGGCGCAGGCCTAAGTCCCACCGCCGCCCGCCCCGCGCGGCCTTCGGCGTCACTGGTGGTGCCGCTGGCCTGCCTGATCGCGGTGCTGCTGGTGTTCCAACTCATTCTCCGCCCCGGCGTGGCGTTTTCTTGAAAGGTGCAGACTTATTTGCGCCGATTAGCCGACCGCGCCTTGCGATGAGGTAACAGGCTTTGATTAAAGCGCTTACCTCTAATCGAGTCTAAATTTAGATGGCTAGAAATTTCGGCTGCCCTGGTAGCTGCAATACCAGCATAACTCTTCACATCAGAGAGTCTGAAGGAGACCACTTCTCGACGCATGTTAAAGTCGTCGGGCTCAAGCTGAGAGTCCGTCAAGAATGCATAGTGTTTGGGTTTTCTGCCCCACTCTCCAAGCAGTATTCCGTGTGCAACTGCGTTTCTGCAAGCTTTTGCCTCCTTGAATGGAATGTCAAAAAACATTGCGCTTGTTTGCTCTGTTAGAGCTTTGTTGTGAAGTTTTGATAATGAAAGTGCCATGCTGAGCTTAGCCGAAATCGGGCTTCTACCTAGCAAAACTACAGCGCCCGCCTCCTTTATTTGGGCAAGTTGACATATATAGATCAGTAGCGCGTCCTCCACATCCGCAAACGCGCGCACCAATCTCCCGATAGCGGAATACATCGCGGCGGGCAGCTGGGTAGGCCGGACTTCGCTATGAGCTTCTGCATAAATTTTTGCCATAGCTAATATTCAGTCTTCTCCTCGACGTGTTTCTCGACATCCGGCCGCTTGACCCACAGCGTGCGCAGCGTGCGTGACGCGACATATTTCAACTGATCGCTGTTGTGCTTCGACCCCGGCTGGCTGCTATCGCCATAGCTCATCACGCCCATCGCCTTGATGGGTTTGGAGAACTCCACCAGCGAGACCCAGGTCTCGCCCGCATTCACCTTGCGTTGGCCGTTCTCCAGCTTATCCCAGGTGATGGTGCGGAAGATGCCCAGATTGCCGAAGCCGCCATTGCCCGGAAGATTGACGTCGCCGATATGGAAACGCGACACCTCGCCATATGGCCGGTCCACCGCGCCATAGAGCTTGACCGTGTTCGCCACCGCCGCTTTCAGCGTGGTCAGCGCCGCCGCCGGATCCTTGATGCCGCGCGGCGTCTCGATCGGTTTGTCGGCGTCCCATTTCTCCGCATAATTCTTCTGGTCCGACATGTTGGGTCCGGCAAACGCCTTCACCCATTCCTCGAACAACAGCGCGCCCTTGCTGTCGGCATTGTATTGATGGTCCCAGCCCTTCAACACCGCCACCGCTTTCTGGATGTCGGGATCCGATGAGGTGCCCACCGCCTCGATCAGGTCGGGGATCATGCGGTCGGCCAGCAGCGCGCGGGTGGTGTGTTTGAGCTTGATGAAATCCTCATACGAAACCTTGCCCGAGTCCGCCATCAGATGCAGCGACTGCTCGTTGCGCATCGACAGCGGTCCTTCCACCGATACGTAAGGCGGATATTCCTTGTAATGGATCGCTTGCGGCCAGGTGGAGGTATAGGGCGGATCGTTGGTGTTCTGCACGAAATGGGACGGCGGATTGGCGACGTGCGGAATCTCGTCGAAACTCATCACGTCATTGTCGCTCCACAGCGTGTCCGACGTGTCGCCCGGCACCAGACCCTTCCAATAAGCAAAGTCTCCCTTCTTCCGCTTGGGTTCGATGCCGTTATCGACATAGAGAATGTTACCCTCGCGGTCGGCATAGACGATGTTGAAAGTGGGCACCTGCACCTTGCGGAACGCGGTCAGCGCCTGGTCATAGGTCTTGGCCATGCCCAGATCCCAATATTCCTTCAACGCTTCCGGCCGCTCCAGCCCCGCCACTTTCAACGCCACCATGGCGCCCGCCTTGGTCACGAACACCGGGCCCTGCACGGTGGAGCGAATGGTCAAGTGTTCCGTCTTCATCGAACCGTCGACTTGCCGGATCTTGAAGCTCGCCTGTCTTGTGTCGAATTTCTTCGCCTGGCCGTCGAACATATAGCCGGCCTCGAAACCGCCGGGCGCGGGCGTGAGCTTGTAGATGCTGGCGCCCAGGATCGTATTCACCGTGTTGGTGAAGCCGTGACGGTCGTCGAAATCGAAGCGCAGCATCGGCAAGCCGATCTGGGTCGCGCCATACATATGGATGCCCGGCCCTTCCAGCCCCGCTTCGTAATAGGTGAAGAAGCTAGGCGCCCAGGGCAGATGCGGATTGGCGAGCAGCATGGTGTTGCCGCTCTTGGATTTGGCTGGCGCCACCGCCCAGGCGTTGGAGCCGCCCACGTCATGTTCGTCCTTGACGTTCTGCACCTGCTCTAAAGATGTCACATAGATATAGTTGAACAGGCGATGAGCGTGCGCGATCACGTCCACGCCGGTGATCGGAAGCGCGCGCAGCACAGCGGGATCGATAGTGGCCGCGTTCGCATGCGCGCTGGCGGTCATGCCGGCGGCGAAAGCGTCCAGGTCCTTGCGGAATTGCGGCGTCTGCTGGGCGTACCAGCGCTGGGCCCGCTCATGGACGCCGTTGGTGATCACCCAGCGGTCCGACTCGGCATAGTCCTCGCCCCAATATTCGGCGGCGCGGCCCTGGGCCTGGCCATAGAGCCTGAGAACCAGATTGGCGTGGCTTTTCACTTGGGCCCAGCCGAAGCCATAAAACACCCCGGCTTCGTCCTTGCCGAAAACATGCGGCACGCCGAACGTATCCCACAGAATCTCGCCATGCGGCCCGCCATTGTTGGCATTTGGAGCGGCTGGCGCGGACCCCGCCGGCAGGCCCAGCATTGCCACGGCCGCGGCCCCCAAAAGCACACTTTTCCAGTGTCCCGGCATGGCAAACCCCTTTCCGATTCCCCGTCTTCGAAGGACGCAAGTATGTCGCGATGGTCCGGAACGCGCCACGCCCACCAAGCCGGCCGCTGACGGGTGACACATGAACTTTCACCGAGTTTGCTCGAAACTGTCGCAAAGTGTGTCTGAATCGGCTAAGCTGCCCTCACAAAAGTGATGTTGTCTGGGGAGTTCATGACCAACGACGCCGATCTGGACCTGGCCCGGTCCATGATCCGCCTTTACGGCACCGAGGCCGAAAAGGTCGCGGCGGGTCATGCCGAAAGCCACGCCGAAATGGGCGACGAAGTGAAAAGCGAAAGATGGCGGCGGATCGCGATGGCGGTGGCGCGCCTGAGGGGCCAGATCAGACCGAACTGACCTCTGCGGTCAGCTCCGCCACGGTGGCGACCATGCGGTCATATTTGAGCCGCGCCCACAGCGCGAAGCCCGAGATCAGCGCGCCGAACAGAAGCCAGGACACGCCTTTGGGCTTGCCCACCGCTTCGCCGAACAGAAACAGCAGCAGCTCCACCGCAAAGACCAGGATAAGGATCGCGAAGCGCAGATTGTGGCGCTTATCCGCGTCCGCCATCAGCGAGCCGCCATAGACCGCGCCCGCCATCGCCAGGCCGGCGGTGAGAAACAGCATCAGGCCCGAGATCAGCGCGGCCGCCATATCATGGCCGCGCATCAGGCTGCCGAAGCTGAAGCCGAAGAGCAGCACCACCGTCATCACCATCAGCGCGATGATGCCGCCGCAGATCCAGGCGGCGCGCTGTTCATGAAAATCCGAAAAGCCGATATCGCCGGCGGAGAAAATGGTGGCGACCATGGGCTGGGCCGCCTCGTCCACAACAGAAACCGGCGCGCCCGCCGCGGCGCGGGCACGCGGCCTGATGCCCGCCGCAACCGGGCCGCCGCGTTTTCCAAAGGAAGACCGCGCCATTGCCATCGCCCAACCATCCCCGGCGAAATCCAAAGCCAAGGATAGGCGCCTGGAGTTACCCAATCGGTAATGGCCCGGATTGTCCGGACATTTCCAGCGGTTAGGCCGCCAGGCGGGATTTGCGCCAGGCAGCTGGCGCCAGACCCAAGCTGCGCTTGAAAGCGCGGCTGAACGCGGCCTCGCTTTCATAGCCCACCTGGCAAGCGATCTCGGCGATCGAATCCACGCCGTCCTGCAGCATTTCCGTCGCCAGCTGCATGCGCCAATTGGTGAGATACTGCATGGGCGGCACGCCCACAAAACAATTGAAGCGTTCCGCCAGCGAAGAGCGCGACAGGCCCACCGTGCCCGCCATCTTCTCCAAGGTCCAACCATGCGCCGGCGCGCCATGGATGAGATTGAGCGCGCGCCCCACCTGGCGGTCGCGCAGCCCCGCCAGCCAGCCATATTCGGTCCGGGGCAAGGCCTCGACATATTGGCGGATCACTTCCACGAACATCAGCTCGCTCATCCGGCCCAGGATGCTTTCGCCACCCGGCCGCTTGTTGGCGCATTCCGCCACCGCCACGGGAATGAAGAGATCGAGCCAGCTTCCCTTTTCGCGGTCGGCGGCGCGCGCATGAATCATGCGGGGCAAGGCGTCCAGCAACGGATGCCGGGGCGAGGCGTCATAGCCCAGGAAGCCGCAAACGATGCGCGCTTCTTCGCCATCGCCGGACCCCGCCACGATGGGCATGGGCAGCTGGATGTCGTCCGGCGGCCGGTAGATGTCGAGATTGGGCTCGGCACTCATCCCCGGTTCGCTGGAGAAGACATGCCCGTCGCCTTGCGGGAAAATCAGAATATCGCCCGCTTCCAGCCTGACCGGCGCTTGGTTCAAAAGCCCCGCCCAGCAATGTCCCTTGGTCACCACGTGATACTCGATCACATATTTGGCCTGGGGCATCACAAAGGGCGCGCATTCCGAGGATGGCGGCGCCGCCAGAACCCAGGGCGCGCGCACCGTCACGTCGAAAAACGCGGCGCCATTCAATCTTATGCTGCGCAACACATCGGACAGGGCATCCGCTGCCATATTCGCCTTCCCCTCGAAACGCCGCCCTTCGGGCTGTAATTTTATGTCTCAAACAATGAAATTTTATGTCTCAAACATTTGGACGATCGGATAAATCATCCGGCGTCCCTGCCATTTGGCGCTCCACGCCTTGGTCCTAAAAGCGCGTGCCTCAGAAGTAGTGAGGAGCGCGAAATGAACAAGTGGGTTGTGTCCGAAAAAAGGCGAACGCCATGAGCAAGGCCATCGCATTACTTTACGCTGCTATTTGTTACGTCATGTTTCTGGGCGTGATCCTTTACACGATCGGCTTTGTCGAAGATCTGGTTGTATCCAAGACAATCGATTCCGGCGCGCCATTTCCCTTGGTTTCCAGCCTTGCGGTCGATGTGGTGCTGCTCGGCATCTTCGCCATTCAGCACAGCGTGATGGCGCGGCAGGGATTCAAGGCCTGGTGGACACGCTTCGTGCCGCCGGTGGCGGAGCGCAGCACCTATGTCCTGTTTGCAAACCTTGCCGTCATTCTTCTGTTGTGGAAGTGGCGGCCGATTCCCATTTCCGTGTGGAGCGTGGAGAGTCCGGGTTTCGCTTTTTTCCTGCAATTGCTGTCGTTTCTGGGCTGGGGCACGGTTTTCCTCTCCACCTTCTTGATCGACCATTTCGATCTCTTCGGCGTAAAACAGGCGATCGACAATCTTTCCGGCCGCATCAAACGTGAACAGAAATTTTACACGCCATTTCTCTACAAATTCGTGCGCCATCCGCTCTATCTGGGGTTCCTGATCGCCTTCTGGGCGACGCCTGAGATGACCGTCGGCCATCTTCTCTTCGCGCTGGCGACCACGGCCTACATCTTCATCGGCATCGCGCTGGAAGAACGCGATCTGGTCGATCATTTCGGCGACACCTATCGCGACTACCGTGCCCGCGTTTCCATGATCGTACCCATGCTGCCCAAACGCATGGAACCGGGGGAATAACACATAACAATAACGGGAGAGACTAACTTGACGCCGGTCCGGGCCCCGATCCGAGCCGGCGTTTTCTTTTTTTGACCCCCTCCGTCTCTTTCGCGCAAGCGCTCAGAGACGCCTCCCCCTCCAGCGCTACGCGCGAGGGGGAGGCGGGCCTCTGCCGGCTTCAAGTACCGAAGATATTCGCAGCTTACTTTTGCGCGCTGGCTTGCGAATTTCCTACTGCAGCATCCGCCAGATGGAATGGTTGTTCCAGCTGGCGATCTGGGTTTTCGCCCAATCGGTATTCTTGTCTGTGTGGCAGACATTGCAGGCGTTGGGAATGCCCATCGTCTCTGTGTCGGTGGGCGTGACGAAATGGAATGTGTGGCTCGCCACATTCGGGCCACCCGCCAACTCAGGCTGGATCTTGGGCATATGGCAGGCGACGCACTGGCTGCCCGCGCTTCCTGCCGCATGATGGGTGTGTTCCTCGATCGTCGCGGCGTGCGGCCCGTTCTGGCTATGAGGGCTGTGGCAGGTGGAGCAGATCTCGTTGATGGGCTTGCGCAACATCGCGTCATTGTCAGAGCCATGCGGATCATGACAGCTGAAACAGGTGACGCCGCGATTATACATCAGGCTCTGCACGAAATCGTTGCCCTGCATGCGGTTCTTGTGGGCGGTGCCGTCGGGAAAATGCGTGAAGCTTGTCTCGCCTAGCTTATGCGGCTCCAGCTTCCAATAATCCGACAGCTTCAACCCGGCATGATAACCGACCGCCCAATCGTAATAGACGCCCTTGATCGGATTCGCCAAAGGCTGGCCCTGGGAATGGCATTGAATGCAGGTGTCGTTCGCCTGCACGAAATTCTGGCGGGCGGGATTAAGGATGTTGACAAGCGTGGGATGCGCAGCATGGGCGCTGCCCGCGCCATGACACATCTCGCAGCCGACATTCCATTCGGAGGGCCGTTTGGTGTCGAGATTGTAGTTGATGGAATGGCACCCGTCGCAGAGCGGCCCGGTAGGACGATTGGAATTGTCGCCCTTGGGATCGGGGTAATAAGGCGCCCACCAGTCGCCGCCGGTATCGGGCACGTGATATTTCGACCATTGTTTGGTGGCGAAGTTGAATTGTGCCAGCATCGGCACATAGGTGTCGCCCGCCTTTTTCCAATAGCGCTGTTTCCATTTGCTTCCATAGATGAATGCAACATCGTCTTTGTTGAAACGCAGTTCCGCAGGCGCCGTGGCCGGATCGGCGGCAAAGGCGTCAGGATGGGCTTTCGGATCGCGCAATACATTGGCCATGCGCGTCTTCTGCCAGCGGGCATAAATCTCTTGATGACAGGATTGGCAGGCTTGTGAGCCCACATAATGCGCCGCCAGCACCTGCGCCGCCTGCTCGCCCGCCACACTTTGCGGTTCGCGCTGGGCCACAATGGGCAGATCGCGGATGTAAGCCACAAGCTGCCAGATCTGCCGGTCGGGAAAATTCCACGCCGGCATGGCGGTGTTCCGGATGCCGTTCTTGATGTGATAAAACAGCTCGCCGTCCGGAATGCCTGCGGTGATGGATTTGAACTGGGGCGCGCGGGGGAAAACATCGCCGCCGATCTCGGTGTGCCCGCCGCCGTCATAGGCGTGGCAGATCTGGCATTTCTGGGTGAAAAGATCGTGGCCGGCGCGGATCTCGGCGGCGGCCGGACGTGGCCCCAGCGGATTGATGGCGTTCGCCGCCGAAGCCGGAACGCTGCGATGCAAGAGATAGGTCGCAACCTCGACTTCCAAGCCGGATGGCTCCTGCCTGGCGACGCTCAGCCCGGGCAGGAAAACGGCGTAAGCGATCCCAGCCGCGACCGCGAGCGCGAGCGCGACGCAGACGCCGACGAGAATGCGGTACCCGCTTCGCATGCACCTCCCCTCAGCAAGGCCGATTAGCCAATTCCTTGGCCAGGGCCGGAATCCGGGAATCCATCACCGCCTTGGCATGGGCGTAATCGTCGTTCCAGGGTGGACTATGCCATTTTTGCGCATGTTCCAACCCCGGCGCCGAAGCGGCCTCATCAAAAGCGATAACCACGTCGGATCGTTCCGCATCCGCTTTGGTGAAACGCCCGATCGGGTCGGCCAGGGGATTGATTCCTTCCTCCTTAAGACGGGCGGCCAGGCCGGGGGAGATGTCGTTGGCGGGGGTCACGCCGCGCGATTGGACTATCACCGGGAGTCCGCGAGCCTTGACTTCCTTTCGCAATTTTTCTCGCGCGATGGCGCTTTTCACGCTGCCCATCGGGCAGACGAATAGGACACGAGTTACGCGGCACGGTTTGGCGGCCCAGCCGGGTGACGGCAAAGCCAAAACGGAAAGGCCAGCTAAGAGCTGGCGACGATTGGGTCCGCGCATCACGATTTCACCGCCACATGTCCCAGCGCCGCCTTCAGGCCAGTCAGGAGTTTGGAAAGATCGTCATGCGCCCAGAAATGCATGAAGAAGAGCCGTGGTTCGTCCGTCAGCATGTGATTGTGCAATGCAGTGACCTCGATACCATTTTCACGCAGGGCGCGAAGCACGGGATTGACCTCCGCAGCCGTCAGCATGAAGTCACCCGTGATAGCGGCCTTTCCTCCACCCAATGGCTGGAAATTAAGCGCTTCCGACGCGCCCATGGGAACGGGAAGCGTCATGCCATGCTCTTTGACCGGCGCGCTGCGGGCGATGTTGACCTGGTAGACGCCAGCCGCATTCGATCCCTTCGCGCCTAGTGCGGTATCGATTGCGGCCGTGTCCAAGTCGATTGGCGGCGGAGGCGATGCCTGCGCGGCCGCGGCGGAAGCCGGGAACGGCGTCTTGCTGAGGGCAAGGCCTTCATGAATGGCCGTGGCGAGCTTCACGCCATCGCCTTCGCCATAGATATGCATGTAGAAAGTGGCGGGACTGGCATGAAAAAGATGATTGTGGAGCGCGCTGATTTCGATTCCGTTCTCGCTCAACTTCTTCATCACCGGCCCGACCTCGTCTTCCGTCAGAACCAGATCGCCCATCGCCATCACTTTGTTGCCCATCGGCAGGAATGCCACCCACGACCCCAGCGCTAGGGTCGGTTTCAAGGCGATGCCGTCCAGCGTGACGCTTAGGTCCGTACGCGGCAGCCCTATCCGATAAGAGCCGCCCGCGCCCTCGGTTCCGGATTTGCCCAGGGCCGTCGCGACGGCGGTCCAATCCGCTGCCAGCGCCGGCGACGAGATCGCACCAAGCATTGTGGCAATCACGAAAAATCGTCTCATTTGTGTCCCTCGATCGGTTGAGCTTCGCACGCAGGCATGACGCCCTGAATCATTCCGAAGCCAATAGACCGTTTATGGGATCGACGTGCAGCTCCATTTCCTTGCCATTGGCTTGATGCACCTCGACTTCCCATTTGCCATCCTCGAATTCGACTTCGGATATTGTCTTGTAGCCGCGGTCTTCCAGCGATTTGATGATGACCGACAATGGCTTTGCATTTGCGGGTGGCGTTTCATCCTCGAACCAACTCGCATAGGCCGCGCCGGCAAAAGCGACCGTACAGATCGCAATCGCGATTGCGGAAATTGTCCTGAGCATGTGCGTCTCCTTTTCACGCTGTCCGCCAGCTTCAAAGCCCTTGTTTAAGGCAGAATTATCGACGTCGGCTCCGCTGCAAAAAAGGACGGCCCCCGATTTGGCCGCTTAAAACTGCCTTACAAATCGGGCAGTAGGATCTCGGCGCGGCATAACGAGATTTCCAGGTCCCCCGCGTCGAGCTATTCTCATTGGCGCCGCGGGAACAGATCGAAATGCGATTGCTGATTGTCGAAGATGAAATGCGAATCGCCGAGCTGGTGCGAGCCGGCCTAATGCGCGCCGGCTTCGCGGCCGACATCGCTTGCACGGCTGATGATGCTCTTGCCGCGCTTGAAGTCGGGAGCTACGACGCAGCGGTCCTGGATTTGGGCCTGCCCGATAGCGACGGCATCGATATTCTGGGCAAGGCTCGGCGGGCCGGCCTTACGATTCCCTTCTTGCTGCTAACCGCCAGGGACACGGTGGAGGATCGCGTCCTTGGACTCAACGCCGGCGCCGACGACTATCTGGTCAAGCCATTTGCGATGGACGAGCTTGTTGCCCGGACAAAGGCGCTTCTGCGCCGGCCGGGTCTTGCTTTGGGTGTGATGCTGGAAGCCGGCAATGTTCAGTTCGACACGATTGGCCGCGAGGCGCGGGTTGCGGGCGAACCGCTGGCGCTGCCTCGCCGGGAGCTGGATGTGCTGGAGCATCTGCTCCGTCGCGCCGGGCGCGTCGTGCCGAAAGCGGTGCTGGAGGAAAAGCTTTATGGCGCGGGCGACGAATTGGAATCCAACGCGATCCCGGTTCATGTGTCCCATCTGCGGCGCAAGTTAATCGCGGCGGGAGCCACGCCGGAAATCCATACGGTCCGCGGTGTCGGCTACCTACTTGAGGAAAAGAGTTGATGAAGATTTGGCCGCAATCGCTTCAAGGGCAGCTTGCGCTTCGCCTGGCGGCCGTTTTTTTGACAGCGACGCTGATCGGCGTCGGCCTGCTATTGTGGCAGGGCTCCGAAGCGTCAGACGATTTCGGTCTGACCATGCTGCGTTACCGGACGGGCGAACTGGCGCAACATCTCGCACGCGCGTCCGATGGGCGAGCCGAACTCCGGCTCCCAAAAGACTTGGCTCGTCTTTACCGGGGCGACCCAGGAGCCAATCTTTACGCCATAAGAACCCAATCCGGTCAGGTGCTGGCGAGCGGCAGAAGCATCGCCAATGAAATTTCCAAATGGCATTTCGAGCGGGACACGAGAAATTTCCGCTTGGAGGAGTTTGGGCCTCGTCAGGAGGATTATTACGGCCTGGCAGCGACAGAAAATTCGGCGATTGGTCCGGTGAGCGTTGTCGTGGCGCACTCGTCGGACGCCGACGCGATTGCCGTAACGATGCTCGAATATTTCGCGCGACGTCTCGCCTGGATAATCCCGCTGTTTGCGCTGTTCACGCTCGCAATCGGCGTATTGAGCATCCGCGTGAGTTTGCGACCCCTCGCGGAAATTTCGCGCCGCGCGGCAAAGATCGATCAGAAGTCCATCGATGTGCACTTGCCGGCGGCCGGCTTGCCGGGGGAATTGGTTCCTCTGGTGCAGGCTGTGAATTCCGCCTTTGACCGGCTGCAGGATGGCTTTGCGGCCCAGCGGCGCTTCACGGCCAACGCGGCGCATGAATTGCGCACCCCCCTCACCATGTTGACGGCCGGGTTGGATGAACTTCCCGAAGGTCCCGCGGTGATCAAGCTGCGTGACGATGTAGCTCGAATGAATCGCCTGGTCAGCCAATTGTTGCGTGTCGCGCGGCTCGACGCGGTCCCCTCCGACCTGGATGGCAGGACCGATCTTTGTCAGGTTGCGACCTGTGTGGTCGAATATCTCGCGCCCTGGGCTATCGCCCAAGACCGGAGACTTGGGCTCGAAGGCGCCGATACGCCCGTCTATGTGCGGGGCAACTCTGACCAGATCAACGATGCGGTCCGCAATCTCGTGGAGAATGCGATTTATCACACGCCCGCAGGCACGGAGGTCACCGTGCGCATCCTGCCGGAAGGCGGTCTTGTCGTGGAAGACATGGGGCCGGGCGTTTCCGCCAGCGACCGCAACCACATCTTTTCCCGCTTCTGGCGGGGAAAGGGCAAGTCCGGCCCGGGCGCCGGTTTGGGCCTCTCGATCGTCGCGGAGATCGTTCGGCTTCATGGCGGCTCGGTAGATGTCGTGGACGGCGCTAAAGGCGGCGCTTCGTTTCGGTTGAAGTTCCAGCCAGGATAGCGCCGCGCAACTCAGCTTAAAACTGGCTTAAAGGAGCGAATCCAATCTGATTGCCGTAAGTCTCCGTCGCGGTATCGATTTGCTCATCCGGAAGATCGCCATGGCCTTGCCGGCCGTGTTTGCCTATTGGTTGGCCAGTCCGGCGCTAGCCTACCGGCCATTCGATTCGACCGACGCTGCCATTGCCGACAAAGGGGCCTGGGAATTCGAGTTCAGTCCATTGAGCTATGAGCATGGCGATGGCGGCGCCGCCTACGTCGCGCCATCGCTGCGCATGAATTATGGCCTGGCCGAAAGGTGGGAATTGGTGCTGGAAGGACAGGTCGACAATTTCACCCGTGTCGGCAGCGAGCTTTCGGAAGCGCAGCTGGACGCCAAGACCATATTGCGCGAAGGCAGCCTTCAGGAGAAGGAAGGCCCCAGCGTGGCCGCCGAATTCTCGGTCCTTCTGCCCGGTATCGGCGCCCAAAACGGCGCAGGCTTCGAATGGACTGGCATCGTAAGCCAGCGCTGGGAATGGGGCACCGTTCATCTCAACATCGCCGGCATTCTTACCCGCGAGCAGACCATGGGCATGTTTGGCGGCTTGATTGTGGAAGGCCCGGATGATTGGCCCATTCGCCCTGTCGCGGAAGTGAATTACGAACAGGATTCGAGTTTCGAAAAGACCTATTCCGCCCTGGCGGGTGTTATCTGGAAGGTCAGCGATCATCTCGCCTTCGACCTGGCCTATCGTCACGCCTGGATCGATGCCCGGCCCGATGATCAGATCCGGGCCGGCGTCACCTTCGACCTCTGACCGGCATTACGAACAACTCTCGATTGGTACCCGAAATCGAACAATGTTGAGATGCAGATCGCCAAAGAGCGGGGATAAGACGTGAGCAATCATTTTAAGCTGGCGCTGGCCTTCGTCGCGATGTTGCCGCTTGCCCCGCTTACCGCGCGGGGCGAGCGCGCGTCGGAGAACACGGTCGAGCAGTTCCTGATACCGGAAGGCGCTATCGCGCTTCCCGATACCGGCGGGCGCATCGATCACATGGCGATCGATCTTCAACGCAAGCGCTTGTTCGTGGCGGAGCTTGGCAACGGCACGCTCGATGTGGTGGACCTTATCAACCGCAAGGTCTTGCACCGCTTCGCCGGCCTGAAAGAGCCCCAAGGGATCGTCTATGACCCCAAATCCGATCTCATCGCCGTCGCATGCGGCGGTGACGGCACCTTGCGTTTCTTTTCGGGCCAGGATTTTGCGCCTCGTGGCGTGATCGCGCTCGGCGCAGACGCGGATAATGCGCGCATCGATCCAGGAAATGGTCGCATCCTTGTTGGATATGGCGAGGGCGCGCTGGCGATCGTCGAACCATCCTCGCTCAAGAAGCTCGCGGAAATCCCCCTTTCCGCGCATCCCGAAAGCTTTCAGCTTTCCGGCGATCACGTCTTCATCAACGTGCCGGACGCAGGCGAGATCGTTCTGGCCGAACTGGAATCGGCCAAAGTCTTGCGCGTCTTCAAACCCACGAAGCTCTCTTCGAACTTTCCCATGATCCTGGACGATAGCGGCCATCCCGCGACCGTGTTCCGCGCGCAATCGAAGCTGGCCCTTCTAGACGGAAATCTCGGGACGGTGCTTGCCACCGCCGGCGTCTGCGACGATGCCGACGATCTTTTCTTCGATGCCCCTCGCAAGCGGTTCTATGTCAGTTGCGGCGCTGGCAAGG
>DATNGI010000091.1:0-17954 GCA_035605955.1 Rhizomicrobium sp. | reverse complement strand
TCTCTTGCTGCCACATCTCCAGCTCGTTGATGGCATTGGAGGGCAAATAGTTGGCGCCGAGTGACCAGGGTTGTTTCGCGTCCCAATCCTTGGCTTCTCCGGCCGTCCAGCGCGCCCGCGCCATCGCTGGCTCGGACAGCGACAAGGCCAGCGCGCATCCCAAGAACAGCCATTTGTGCAATTTCATCGCGGCGCCTCCGGCTTGGATTTGATTGTGGTGAAGCGATAGAGAATGCGGTTCTCGTAAGTCTGGCCGGGATCGAGCCGAGCCGAGCCGAAAGCGGGTTGGTTGGGCGTGTCCGGGAAAAGCTGTGGCTCCAGCGCCAGACCATCCCCCTGGCGGTAGATATGGCCCATTTTGCCCACGACAGAACCGTCCAGGAAATTGCCGGAATAGAATTGCAGGCCCGGCTCAGCGGATAACATTTCCAGCACGCGCCCGGAGCGTGGGTCTTCCACCCGTGCGACCAGACGCGGGCTCGTGACGACCTGTCTACCGATCACCCAATTGTGATCATAACCGCGCCCGATCATCAGCTGCGCGTCATGGCCGTCGCGGATATCGCGGCCGATCGGCTTGGCTTGACGAAAATCGAACGGCGTTCCGGCGACGGGCTTGAACTCGCCCGTGGGGATCTGGGTGTCGTCCACCGGCGTGTAGGCATCACCGGGAATGGTCAGCATTTGATCGAGAATGCTTCTACCACTGCCCTCGCCCGCCAGATTCCAATAAGCGTGATTGGAAATATTGACGATGGTGGGCTTGTCGGTCGTCGCGCGATAATCCACCGCCAGCTCGTCGCGCTCGTTGAGCGAGTAGGTCGCCGTCGCCGTCAATTGGCCGGGATAGCCTTGGTCGCCGTCAGGACTGACATAGCGCAACGTCACCGATGCTTCCGGCCCCGACTTCACCTCCACCACCGTCCATAAGACCTGGCCGAAGCCGGCGGTCCCGCCATGCAAGCTGTTGACGCCATTGTTGATGGGAAGCTGATAGGCGTGCCCATCGAGGGTGAAGCGGCCTTTGGCGACGCGGTTGGCAAAGCGGCCGACGGTGGCGCCGAAATAACTGCTGTTGCCGAGATAACCCTTGAGATCGGAATAACCCAAGACGATGTCGTCGAATTTTCCGTTCCGGTCCGGCGCTAGAACGGATTGAAGGATCGCGCCCAAAGAAATGATACGCACCTGGACCTTGTGACGGTTGGTGAGCGTGATCGCGGTGACGGCGCGGCCGTCCGGCATGGTCCCAAAGCTTTCCTGCCTGGCATCGGCGGCTTTGACACCGTGCGCCGACAAGACCGGCACCAGGAAAGCCAGAGCGGCAACGAACGGTCGATGGATCGGCATCGTAACCTCTATCTCTTCAATCCGCGGCGGCCGGCCCAAAGCATGGCTAGCCCGAACACCAGCAGGATACACCCCCAGACGAGATTGACGTTCACGCCCAAGGAGCGGGCGTAAATCGCCGGATCGCTAACCGCGCCATAGACGATCAGCACCAGGGCCAACGCACTGAACAAAATGCCGATGGGCAGGCGAATATCCAATCCCATGTTTCACCAGAAGAGAAAGTTGAGGCCAATCACAATAGCGAGCACCAACGGCGCCAGGAGCGCGGGATTGCGATACCAGCGCCCGGACGTTTCGCGCTCCCGTTCCGTCAAGGAATAGACCAGACCGCGTAACTCCTGGTCCGGCCGGGGCGTGGTGGCCAGGCTGACGGCGGCGGTGACGACGAAGCAAACGGTCCAGGCGACGATGGCGGTCCAGAAGGCCTGTGCCATCTCGCTGGGATAAACATATGTCACCATCAGCCAGCCGCCTTTGACGCCAGGCACCGCATGCTGGGAAATGGTCAGGCCGTGATGAATCGCAGCACCTATAGTGCCGCTCAAAAGGCCCAAGAATGCGCCATGGCCGGTCGTCCGCTTCCAGAACATGCCCAAAAGGAAAGTCGCAAACAGCGGCGCATTGACGAAGGCAAAGACCAGTTGCAGCAGATCCATGATGTTGTTGAAGCGCGCCGCCAGATAGGCGGCGCCGATCGACAGCAGCACGCCGCCGATAGTGGCGAGACGGCCGACATGCAGATAATGCTGGTCCGTTCCGTCGGATTTTATATGAGCTTGATAGAGATCATAGGTCCACACCGTGTTGAACGCGGTGACATTGCCCGCCATGCCGGACATGAAGCTTGCCATCAGAGCCGTGATCCCCAGCCCCAGAAGACCGGTTGGCAGATAGCGCGCCAGCATCAGCGGCATGGCGAGGTCGTAATTGAGCGCGCCGTCAGACTTTAAAGGAAAGACGATACCGCCCACGCGATGGGTGAGCCCAATGGCGATCATGCCAGGAAGAATGACCAGCGCGGGGAAGAGCAGCTTGGGGATCGAAGCGATCAGAGGCGCTTGACGCGCGGCCCTGAGCGAATGGGCCGCCATCGCGCGCTGAATCAGAAGGAAATCCGTGCACCAATAGCCAAAGGAGAGCACGAAGCCCAAGCCCATGACGATGCTGAACCAGCCCACGCCGAGCGGATTGTCAGCCGCATTGCCAGAATGGCGCCAGAGCGTCGTCAGCGCATCCGGCGCGAAGCCGCGCTGATGGGATATGTCTGCAAGATTGGCCATCAATCCCGACCAGCCGCCGATGTCGATCAATCCCAGGATAACGACGGGCGCAAAGCCGAACACGATCAGGAAGAATTGCAGCACCTCATTGTAGATGCCCGAGGTCAGCCCGCCCATGAAGATATAGACCAGCACGATCCCCGCCCATAGCCAGATGCTGAGATCGAATTGCCATCCCAAAAGCATGTTGAGCAGAAGGCCCATGGCATACATGGAGATGCCCGACGAGATGATGGTCATGAAAGCGAAAGTCGCCGCGTTCAAGGCGCGGGTTTTCTCGTCGAAGCGCAGCTTGAGATATTCCGGCACGGAGCGCGCCCGCGAACCGTAATAGAGCGGCATCATGAAAAGGCCGAGAAAGAGCATCGCGGGGACGGCGCCGACCCAATAGAAATGGCTGGTGGCAAGACCGTATTTGGCGCCCGAGGCCGCCATGCCGATGACTTCCTGAGCGCCCAGATTGGCGGACATGAAAGCAAGCCCCGCCACCCAGGCGGGAATGGAGCGGCCCGAGAGGAAGAAATCTTCGCTGGTTCTGGTGCGTTGCCTGAGCGCCAAGCCGATGCCGATCACAACGAGGAGATAGAGCCCGATGATCAGGCCGTCCACGAGTGTGAGCTTCATTATGCTTCCCCGCCCGGCTTTTTGTGCTATCATCGTATGATAGGACTTTAAGTCATGTCAACGAAAGCCAAGCGGAAAATCAGGCCGGTACCGCCCTGGGCGGATCTGGAGGCGGAGCGGAGCCGCGGTCTGCTCGGCTCGGTGGTCGAGCAGCTGGGCTTGCGCATCCTCGACGGCACCTATGGTACCGAGCGCGCGCTTCCCACCGAACCGGAATTGATGGCGGAGCTGAAAATCAGCCGCACGGTGTTGCGGGAAGCGATCAAGGTGCTGGGCGCCAAGGGACTGCTTACCGCGCGGCCAAAAAGCGGCACCCATGTGCGGCCTGCCCGGCACTGGAATCTTCTCGATCCCGTGATCCTCGAGCTTTATTGCCGGGTGGTGGATTATTCGGAATTCGCGCGCAATTTCCAAAATCTGCGCGTCATCATCGAACCGGAAGCGGCCGCCATGGCGGCAATGCATGGCAACAAGGCGCAACTAAAATTGCTGTCAGCCGCGTATGCGGCGATGGATGCGGCCAAGGATCTGAAGACCTGGACGGCCGCGGATCTTCATTTCCATGAAGCGATGCTGGAAGCCACCGGGAACCCCTTCATGCAGCCCTTGAGCTCTTTGATCCGAGCGGCTTTGAACACGCTGCTGTTCCATTCCGCCGAAA
Source organism: Rhizomicrobium sp. (assembly GCA_035605955.1). Lineage (GTDB taxonomy): Bacteria > Pseudomonadota > Alphaproteobacteria > Micropepsales > Micropepsaceae > Rhizomicrobium. The sequence continues at coordinate 14,036 of DATNGI010000091.1, read as the reverse complement.
CCGCGGCCAATCCGTTCGATTCCCTGTCGGACCATAAGCGGGTTTTGGACGCGATCCTGCGGCACGACGCGGCAGGCGCGCGGGAAGCCATGAAGATGCTGCTTGCGGGCACGGAATTGTCGGTCTCCAAGGCTTTGCGAAGCGGCCGCGATGCGCGGCCCGCCGGAGAGGCCCGGCAAGCATGAACAGCATCGCCAAGATCGAAACATTCCGCGTACCGCCGCGCTGGTTGTTTGTGCGCGTGGAGACCAGTGACGGAATCATCGGCTGGGGCGAAGCCAGCCTGGAAGGCCATGCCGAAGCGGTCGAAGGCGCCTTCGCTTCCATCCGCGACCGCCTGATCGGCGCGGATGCTTCCCGGATCGAGGATGCTTGGCAAACCCTTTATCGCTTGGGTTTCTATCGCGGGGGCCCTGTGCTGATGTCGGCGCTATCGGGCATCGACCAAGCCCTGTGGGACATCAAGGGCAAGCGCGCCCAACTGCCGGTCTGGCAACTTCTGGGCGGAGCGGTACGCGACCGCGTGCCGGTCTATGCCTGGATCGGCGGTGATACCCCCGCCGATGTGGCCGAACAAGCGGAAGTCAGGCGGGCGCAAGGCTTCAAAGCGGTCAAGATGAATGCCACCGGCGCGCTGCAATGGCTGGACAGCCCCAAGGCGCTGGACGATGTGGGCGAACGGGTCGCTAGCGTTCAGGCCAAGGGTATGGACGCCGCGCTGGATTTCCATGGCCGCGTCCACAAGCCCATGGCCCGCCAGCTTGCCGCACTGCTGGAGCCGCTTCGCCCGCTCTTCATAGAAGAGCCTCTTTTGTCGGAACATCCCGAGGGGCTGCGCCAGTTGGCGTCCCAGACTTCCATTCCCATCGCGTTGGGCGAGCGTCTTTACAGCCGCTGGGACTTCAAGCCGTTCTTCGAAGGCGCAATCCTGGACATCGCCCAGCCCGACGTGGCGCATGCGGGCGGCATCTCGGAATGCCGGCGGATCGCGGCGATGGCGGAAAGCTATGATGTGGCCCTAGCGCCGCACTGCCCGCTGGGACCGATCGCGTTTGCGGCCTGTCTGCAACTCGGCCTCTCCGTGCCCAATTTCGCGATCCAGGAAATGCCCCTGGGGATCCATTACAACAGCGCCGAGCATGATCTCTTCACCTATCTCGAAGGGCCGCATCCCTTCCATGTGCAGGACGGCATGATCGCGGCATGGGACGCGCCGGGCCTCGGGATCGCAATCCATGAGGGGCGCGTGCGCGAAGCCGCGCGTGCGCCGCATCAATGGCGCAATCCGGCGTGGCGCGGCGCAGATGGAGGCCTTCGGGAATGGTAGCGGCGGCGGAACGTTTTCGCGATCGCGTGGTAATCGTCACCGGCGCCATGGGCGGCATCGGATCAGCGACCGCGCGTCGCTTCGCCCGGGAAGGCGCCCGCCTGGTCCTGGCTGATATTGCCGAGGCCGTCGCCCGCCATGGTGAAGCGTTGACCGCTGAGTGCAAATCCCTGGGCGCGCCGGAGGCCCTGGCCATCGTGTGTGATGTGTCGCGGGAAGAGCAGGTCGTGAATACCGTTGTCCAGGCGATGCGGCAATTCGGACGGCTGGATGTGATCGTCAACAATGCCGGCTTCATGCTGTACAAGCGCATCCGGGATTTCAGCGCCGAGGAATGGCAAAAGCTGATGGGCATCAATTTCATGGGTGCAGTGTTCTTCACCCGCGAGGCCTTGAAGGCGATGAAGTCGGGCGGCGCGATCGTCAATGTGTCCAGTATCCATGCGGTCCAAACTTCGCCCTCGGTCGCGCCCTATGCGGCGGCCAAGGCAGCGCTGGTGTCGCTGACCCGCACCACGGCTATCGAAGGGCGTGATAGCGGCATCCGGGCGAATGCAGTGTTGCCGGGGGCCATCGACACGCCGATGCTGCACGCCAGCCCCAATCTTGCAAGCGGCGATGAAAAGCTGCCCTTCCCGCCCGGTCAGCCGGACGAGATCGCATCTGTGATCGCCTTCCTCGCTTCGGATGACGCTGCTTTTGTCACCGGCGCCGCGTTCACGGCCGATGGCGGTCGTCTCGCTTCGCTGTGACGGAGCTGCTTGCGATGTCGGGCGAACCTGTGCTGATCGGCGTCGATTGGGGCCTTTCCCAAATCCGCGCTTATCGGATTGGCGGCCAAGGCCAGGTGCTGGAAAGCAGGAGTTCGGATCGCGGCCTATCCTCGGTGCGGAACGGCGATTTCGACGCCGTGTTGCGATCGGTTCTGTCGGGCTGGCGCGATGTCGGACCGGACGGCCCGCCGATCCTTTTGTGCGGCATGATCGGAAGCCGTCAAGGCTGGAAGGAAGCGCCCTACGCGCCCTGTCCGCTTCGCCTTGAAGCGGTGCGTCAATGCATCGTCGTGGTCGAAAGCGCGCTGGGCGATGTCCGGATCGTGGGTGGGGCGCGCACCAAGGACAAGCGCGGCCATGACGACATCATGAGGGGCGAGGAAACGCAGATGTTCGGACTGCCGGAATTTGGAGGACCTCGCATCGCCATCGCGCCCGGCACGCACAGCAAATGGGTGCGGCTGGAAGGCTCGGCGATCGTCGATTTTCGGACCTATATGACCGGGGAAGTCTTCGCGCTTTTGAAGAAGCACTCGACCTTGGGTTGGATGATCCCGCAATCAGGCGATGAGATATTCGATGATGCGGCATTTGAAGCAGGCGTGCGCGATGCCGAGGCCGCAGGGGACATGCTTCATGGGCTCTTCAACGCCCGAACCTCGGCGATCTTTCATCCCGAGAGGGCGTCATCCATTTCCTCCTATCTGTCGGGATTGCTGATCGGCTATGAAATCTCCGGCGCGCGGGCGCTGGCGGAGAAAGACCCCATTGTTCTTGTCGGCACGTCGCGGCTGGCGCGGCTCTATCGAAGCGCCCTTTCCGTTCTGGGCATGAGAAATGCCGAATTGGCGGATGCCGATGCCGTGACAGCCATGGGCCTGTGGCGGGTCTGGAAGGCTCAAGGGGACAGCACATGAACGATGACTGGTGGAAACGCCTCCTTTCGGACCTGCCGCTGATCGCCATATTGCGGGGACTGAGGCCGGAAGAAGCGGTCGAAATCGGGGATGCCCTGGTCGCGGCCGGGATATTGGCCGCCGAAGTACCGCTCAATTCGCCCGACGCGCCAGAGAGTATTTCCCGCATGCGCATGGCCTTCGGCGAAACGCTTGCCGTCGGCGCCGGAACCGTGTTGTCGCCGCAGGACGTGGCCGTGATCCGGGATGCGGGGGCGCAATTTGTCGTCTCGCCCAACGCCAACAGCGCGGTGATCTCGGCAACCAAGAAAGCGGGCATGCTATCGATGCCGGGCTTTGCAACCCCAAGCGAAGCCTTTGCCGCCCTGGAGGCCGGCGCGGACGGCCTGAAACTCTTTCCGGCGGAGGCATCGTCGCCAGCCGTGCTGAAGGCGCTCAAGGAAGTCCTGCCAGGTCCCGTGCCAGTCTTCCCGGTCGGGGGCATCACCCCCGACAAGACCGAGGCCTATCGGCGAGCAGGCGCGGCGGGTTTCGGCATCGGTTCCGCGATCTATCGCGCCGGACGCGACGCGAAGACCGTGAAGGACAATGCGAGCGCTTCTGTGAAGGCCTGGCGGGATTTCCGCCCACGCTGACGGCGCATCGCGCGCCCCACCGCACCCAAAACAAAAGGGCCCGGGTTAGAGGCCCGAGCCCAAAGTTGGAACGTGACCATCCAGAGCCACGTTCGAGGATTCCAGGAAAACCAGGCATGGACGAAGGGCCGTTAGGCCCTTCGTCCGCCAGGCTTAGAAGTTGAACGTGACACGGCCGTAGTAGAGGCCGCCATTCGGGTTGAACGACTCCGTCACTGGGCCGTCGATAATGATGCCACCATCCGCCAAGGCACCTGTCCCCAGATCCGCGCTCGGGACGAAGTAGTCATGGTTTGGCCGGATGTTGAAGACGTTATTGGCGCCAACCGCGAGTTGCAGCCCTTCGGTGATGTTGTACCGCATTTCGATATCGGTGAGGCCCACACCGGCTTGCGAGAAGTCATAGTACGGCGTGGTACCATTCGGCGTCGTCAAATTCTTCTGGGGACCCCAATAGGTCTCACGGAAGGTGAAGCCGAACTCATCCAGCGACCAGTTGGCCGTCAACGCGACCTTCTCCGCCGGCGCGCTGTGCACGAAATTGAACAGGTCGATCGGACGGAAGAAGGTCACCGCAGAGCCGCCAAAAACGGCTGGGGTTGGCGCAACTCTGGATATCGAGGTGAAGTTCCAGTTGCCCACCAGGGTCCAGTCGATCAGGCCGTAATCGCCGAAATCGGTCGGGTAGTTGACGGTGAAGTCGATACCCTGGGTCAGTGTGTTTAACCCGTTTAGGAAGGAGGTCACGCCCACCTGGGTGACAGTCGGATCGAGCGTGCGGCCCGTGAGGGCGATAGCCGGCGCAACCAGCGGCGAAGTGATGGCACCCGCACTTTGATTAACGCTGTCCACCTCGCTGGAGGTTACGATGCGATTGCCCAAGGTCGTCGAATAGGCATCAACCGTGACCGACAGGTCTTCGAAGGGATGAGCGACAATACCGGCGCTGTAGCTGGTCGAAATTTCTGGCTTGAGATTGTTCAGGCCCAGGAATTTCGATGCTGCCGAGTCGGCGGGCAGCTGAATGACGCTGGTAAAGGGACCGACATTGGTCGCAGTATAGAACTCCTCCGCGATGGTCGGCGCGCGAAAGCCCGTGGAGATGGTACCGCGAACCGCGATCTGCGGGCTGAAGTCGTAACGCGCCGTGAACTTGCCGATCTGGGTGTCGCCGAAGTCGGTGTAGTGTTCGGCGCGGCCCGCGAGGTCCAACTGCAAGGACTCGATCGGCGCCAGGGCCAGGTCGATATAAGCAGCATAGTTCTTGCGGCTGTGGATGCTGGCGTCGGTATTGAGGAAGCCCGGGAAAGAGTTGCCGCCTTCTTTATACTGCGACGGCGCATCGCCCTGGGTGATCTGATAGAGATCCTCGCGCGCTTCGCCACCGATGGCGACAGTGAGTGGCGACGCCATGCCGATATTATACTGATGGGTGGCATCGACCGTCAGCGTTAACTGGCTGGCGACGAAGGAGCCATCATAGAAGTTCCTCGGCGAGGTGCCCGTATCGATAAACAGCGAGCGGTTCAACGAGCCGTTAGTATAGATATTGTCGATGTCCTTGCCATAGCCGACACCGATATCCGTATCCCAGCCCAGCACATTGAATTTGGTGCCGATATTGTACTGGTAATCGTCTTCCTTCAAAGCCTCATAAGGCTGGAACCCGAAGGGAGCTGGGATCAACTCACCGGGTGTCGTGTAATTACCGTTGTTGGTGGAGGTGAGAATTATCTGGCCAACATGCGGTCCAACGATGAAGGTGCCCATGCCAGGCTGGCCGGGAGCGGCCGAACCCGCGATGGCGAACTGGCCCGCGCCCGTGCCGTTAAAGCATGCGCCCGTAAGTCCATCGGGCGTCGACGAAACGTCATCATAGCCGTTGGGGTTGGTGGGCGAGCATGGCTGGCTGTTGCCAGGCTGCGCGAGCACCTTATTGGGCATGCGGACATTTTCCCAGCCCTTGCCGATCTTATGGGAGAATGTGCCGAAGGCATAAACACTGAAACTGTCCGAGAAATCGTAGCCGGCATTGACGACAGCCTGGGTGATCTGGGTCTGCGGTGATCCCACAATCGGGTTGATATTGGGATAATTCTTCATCCCCTGCGCCACCGCCAACGGGAAGCCTAAGACAGCCGGGTCGGTAATCAGAGCACCAGTGGCCTGATCGGCAACGCGCCGATCCAAACCGCCAACCAGCGTGAAGTCCGAGAAGGATTTTTCGACCGTAATGTTGGCGAAGCCCTTGTCGAACAGGGGCAGGCCCATATTGACGGAAACGTTGTAATTGTTGCCCTTGCCTTCACCCTTGTCGCCACGATAGTCGCGGCCCGCCGTGGCGGAGAGGGTGCCGCCTGAGGACTTCTTTTTCAGGATGAAGTTCACGACACCAGCGATGGCGTCCGTACCATACTGGGCGGCGGCGCCGTCCAGCAGCACTTCGACGTGATCGACTGCCGCTTCCGGGATCAGCGAAATATCGGCGCCCGACGAACCCGAGGCGAAGTTGCCGCCATCGACGTGCAGGTTACCCGTGTAATGACGGCGCTTGCCGTTCACCAGCACCAGGGTGTCGTTCGGCGAGAGGCCGCGCAGGGCGGCGGAGAGTGTCAGAGCTGCAGTATCGAAACCGATCTGCTGTGCCGTGAAGGAGGGGACGGTCTGGCCCAGAGCCTGCCGCAGGTCGGTCGAGCCAGTGCCCTTAGTCAGGGCGTCGTTGCCCAAGACGGTGATTGGCGCAGCGCTGTCCGCGGCCGTCATGCCCTGCACGCGCGTGCCGGTCACGATCACGGTTTCATTGCCGCTGCCATTATTGTTCTGCGCCATCGCTGGTGCGGTTGCCAAGGCAAACACAGCGGCGGAGCCGCCAAGCAACAGCGAATTCCTCAGACTCAATCTCGTCATGTTATTTCCCCTCTTTTTATGTCCCAAAACGCATCGCAAGGCCGACAAGCCCCGGTGCAGCTCCACGAAGCAGTGGCCGAACCTAACTCAGCAAGGACAAACGGAACCAGCGCTGAAACGCGAGAAATTTGTACTTTACGCGTTATTGGTTCGCGAAGGTGCAACCGCGCAACAGTTACATGAAGCCTGATGTTCTCCATCTTTAGCGATAAAGCCGTATCCCTTATTCTGGTTTACTACTACTAAAGAGTTATAATTAGATACTATAGGATAGAACGACTTGGCTGCGCTTGGCCTGAGCATCGCTGCCCGGTTGACCGGCTAATACTGCAAACGCGCCCTAGAATCAGACGAGGCCCGAAACGGTTCGGCGAACCATTTCGAGCCTCGGCATGTCGCATTATGACGAAATGTAGGTTCGGCGCTGTCGCGCCGCCCCCTCAAGCCGATACCAACTCTTTCTCCACCGCATCGGCGAACGTGTCCACGTCGCGGAGCGTCGAGTAGATGTGCGGCGTGATGCGCAGCCCATCATATTGGCCCGGCAGCGGCGAATGGGCGGTGATGATGTTGTGCTTGTTGAGCAGCGCCTCATATATCTTGCCCGCATCCACTCCCTTGAAGCCGATGAAGCCGATGCCGGCCGACAATTCCGGGCTCTCGCTGTGGAGGATCTGCACCTTGGCGTTTTCCCGCAAGCGATGCGCCCAGCGATCGCGCAGATAGCGCAACCGGGCTGTCTTCCGCGCGATGCCGATATTCTCATTGAATACCAAAGCCTCGCTGATGGCATTGGGCTCGGCGGCGGGATGGGTGCCGATCTCCTCGAATTTGCGGATATCGTCCACCTGCTTTTCGCTCGATGCCATCAAGGACCAGGTCTTCGGGATGCGTTCCTTGCGCACATAAAGGAACCCCGTGCCGATGGGGGCGCAGGTCCATTTGTGCAGCGAAACGCCGTAATAATCACAGTTCAGGTCGGAGATCTTGAAGGGGAACTGGTTGAAGGCATGTGCGCCATCCACCATCAAGGGAATGCCCTTGGAATGGGCCAAATCGGCGATACGGCGCACCGGGAAAATCACCCCGGTCCGGTTGGTGATGTGGCAGATCAGGATCAGCTTGGTTTTGGGCGTGATGGCCTTGGCGATGCGGTCGTAGAGATCGTCCGCGCTCATCACCGGCACAGGGAACGACACCGTCACCAGCTTGATGCCGTCGCGCCGCTCACGCTGGCGGAAGGTCATCAGCATGCGCGGATAATCCTGGTCCGTGGTCAAGACTTCGTCGCCGGCTTTGAGATCGATACCGTATTGCACGATCTCGTTGGCCTCGCTGGCATTGCGCACGATCGCCATTTCCTCGGGATCGCATCCCGCCACCCGCGCCAGATTGCGGCGCACCGACTCGATCTGGGGATAGAGTTGGGTCACCATGGTCTGGATGGGCCCCATGTTGGAATAATCCATGTAACGCTTCGCCGCGTCCTGGACCGGGATCGGCGCCGGGCTGGCATAGCCGTTGTTGAAATTGATGACATTGCGGTCGATGGTGAACGCGTTGCGGATATCCATCCAGTAATCTTCGTCGCGCGCCACGTCCTCGGGCGTGCGTCCTGCCATGGCGGCGGACGCGGTGGCGGCTTTTTCGGCGGCGTTAGCCTTGAAGGCTACGAGCGAAAGCGCGCCCGACGCGATCTGCATTACTTGTCTACGGTCCATGCGAATCCCCTGCTCTACGGTTTCGGTTTGACTAGAAGCGTCGCGCGCGGCGCTGGCATGCCATCGCTCGTTTGCGGTCCACGAATCCCCCAATGATTCCGGTTCCGCGCCGGGTAAGCTAACCACAGGGCGCAAGCCGGCGCCACTGTCATGGGTTTGCACTGCTTGCTCCGCTGTGCCGGCGCCATGTGCAATGGCCGGCAATCAGCGAACATCATCATTACGTTCGGGGTAGGATGCGGCGCACGCGTTTACGGAACCGCGCGGCGAACGGCTAGGATTCGTCAAGGATTTCAGGCCGCTGCGCGCCTGATATGGTTCCTGATGAGCGACAGGCAGATCGAGGTGCCGATCAGGGCGACCGTCAGCGCCAGGAAATAATCCCTGCCTTCGGCGTCGACCAAGGCGGCGCCTGCGAAGGAGCCGACAATGGCGCCCATGCGGCCGATCGCCAACGCGGTACCTGAGCCAGTGGACCGGACGTCGGTCTTATAGATATGTGCCGAAAGCGAATAAAGCGTGGTCATGACGCCGTTGGTGAAAAATCCATGTAAGGCCATCCCCAGCGACAGAAGCTGAACATCGGGATGGTTGCCGGACAGAGCCGAAAGGGTCGCCGCACAACCTGCCGCCAGAACCGCCATCGCGATCATCGCGATGCGCGAACCGATCCTTACGATCAGCCAGGCGCAGACAAAGGCGCCGATGACGCCACCGAAATTGTAGGCAGCGACGGCACGGCTGGCGCTCGCCAGCCCCAAACCCATGCTGGTCAAGAGCGTCGGCGCCCAATTGAAGACGGTGTAGATGGCGAATAAATTGAAGAAAAACGCACCCCAAAGCACGAATGTGTCGTGGCGATAATAGGGGGAAAATATCGTCAGCAGATTTGGCCGCGTGGTTTGGCTGGATTCGGCTTTGTCGATGAATCTGACCGGCCCGGAAACCGGATGTCCGAAGCGCGTTAACAACCGCGCCAGTTCGGAAGAACGTGCCGGCCGCCGCGCCAAAAAGCGCGGCGATTCCGGCAAAGCAAAAAACAAAAGAGCCGCGATCGCGAAGGGCGCGACGCCGCCCAGCAGGAACAAGGCGCGCCAGCCGAACAGCGGAAGCACCACGGCCGCGATCAGGCCGCCGAACATGCCGCCCAGCGGCACGCAAGTGATGGTCAGCGCCACCGCCATGGGACGCTGCAACAGGGGTGAGAACTCCGCCGCCAGCGCTGCCGCATTGGGAAACAAGCCGCCAATGCCGATGCCGGCCGCCAACCGCAAGGCCAGCAGGGGCGAAATGTCCCGCACCCAAGCGACGGCGCCTGTGGCCAGGCCGAACAGCACCACGCTTGCGATCAACGCTGTTTTGCGGCCGACACGATCGCCAATGAGGCCGCCCAGGCCCGCCCCCAAGCCCACGCCGACAAGGCCGATCGCCAGGACCGGTGAAAACAGATCGCGCGCCACATGCCATTCCTGGATCATTGCCGGCAAAGCGAAGCCCAGAACCTGATTGTCGAATCCGTCGGTCAAAACCGCGAGGGCTGCCAGAAACACATAAAACTTGGCGGTCAGCGACCAAGGCGCTTGGTCGATGAGATGCCCGACATCGACAACCATGGGTTCGGATGACTGGTACGGCGCCGTCTGTTCCAATGCTTGGCCCTAGCTTTGCGGCGGCGGCGGATGAATGAAGCGCCACGGATTGGTTTCCGCGCCGGGCGCGACGCGGATCTCTATCAGATGCGGCCCTCCCTCTGTTAGAGCCCGCTCCAACGCGCGACGAAAGTCTTGAGGCGTATCCACGCTGGTCGCCGGCAGGCCGAAGGACTCCGTGAATTTGACAAAGTCGGGATTTTGCAGCTCGGCAACAAGGGTGCGGCCGCCGAACTGTTCCATCTGGTCGCGCCGTACATTGCCGAAGCCGCCATTGTTGAACACCAGCGTGACCACACCGATGCCATATTGCGCGGCGGTAGCAAGTTCCTGGGCCGCGAACATAAAGCCGCCATCGCCGGTTATGGCGACAACGGGTTTCTCGGGATGCGCGATTTTTATTCCCAGCGCAGTGGGAAAGCCCGAACCCAGCGTGCCCATATAACCGGAGGTCACATAGGTTCTGGGCTCATAGACGGGAAATCCATACCAGGATGCGAAGCCGACCTGCGACAGCTCGTCGGTGACGAAGCCGTCGCGCGGCAGCACGTCGCGCAGAATTTTGAGATAGGAGATTTGCGGCTGGATCGCCTGGATCTGCTCTTCGGCCAAGCACGACGCATCCCTGATGGCCTGGCGCCGCCCCTGCTCTTTGCGAAAACCGTGACGGCGTACCGCTTCGACGAGAGAGGCGGTCGCGGGCGCCGCGTCGCCGACGATCGCGACGTCAGGCACCAGACGCTTCATCTCCGCTGGATCGATGTCGATCCGGATGGTCCTCAGTCCTGGGGGTTGCCAGGACCAGCGCCATGACGGTGCTTCGAGCCTGGTCCCTATCCCAATCATCAGATCGGTTCGGGGCCAGAGATTGTAAGCGCCCGCGATCGTCAGTCCCAGCTCATGGTCATTGCTGACGATGCCGCGGCCGCTGCGAAAACCGATGACGGGCGCATCGATCTCTTCGGCCAGCGCCAGGATCGCGTCGGCGGCATCGAAAGCGCCTGCGCCCACGAAGATCATGGGATGTTTGCTTGCCCCGATCAACTTCGCCGCTTCGGCAATGCGATCAGGATCGACGGACGGCGGCGGCAAAAGCGGTAGCGGCGCATCGTTCTGCACCTCGCCCGTCTGGGTGAAAATGTCCCAAGGCATTTCCAGCGCGGCGGGTCCGCGCCGCCCGGACAGCATCTGTTGAAACGCTTGCGCCACACCCTGCCTGGCGCGCGCGGGCGAATTCACATGCTCGGCCCATTTCACGAAACCCCGCATGGTTGCGAGTTGATCGGGCATTTCATGCAGATGACCGCGCCCGCTTCCCAGAAAAGACGTGGGCACTTGGCCCGTCAGCAGCAGGACCGGTTCGTTGCAGGCCAGCGCCGTCAAAAGTCCCGCGCTGGCATTGAGCATGCCAGGACCGGGCACCACCGAGAAAGCGGAAGGCCGGCCGGTCGCGCGCGCATAACCGAACGCCATATAGGCGCAGGTCTGCTCATGGCGCGCGCCCACAATCTTGATCGCGGATTGCGTCCGATGCAGCGCGTCGAACAGGCCATAAGTTTGCGCGCCGGGAAGACCGAAGACCGTGTCGATGCCGTGATCCATCAGACCGGCTACGAGCGCTTCGCCGCCGGTCATCTGGCTCATCCATATCTCCATGAAGCGCGCCGCGAGGCCCTGGACGCGCGGACAGCATAATTACTTAATATGTTAATTATATTTGCCGGTCAATCGGCAGCCTTTTTTGCGCGTGCCTCACCTCCGCAAAGAATGGATAGAAATGGAAATCGCCTGTCAGTGGCGCGTGCTGAAGCGGCTTAGCCGGTCGATCATGATCTTCGCTTCGGCGAGCGCGGCCGGCATCTGATAATATTCATGCGTGGTGGGGAGTTTGCGACCCTCTAACGACTTCTTGCGGCTGCGCGTCGTGTCGCTGATCGAGGCGACCCAGAGGCCCGGCTGTTTCTCGCGCAGGGAAATCTTGAAGCCCCGATATCCCCGCTCCAGCCCATGGTTCGAAACCGTGTCGCTCGGCTGAGGCTCTATCGTGACAATTGGCGCGGGCATGGGCGTGAGATCGGGAGCAGCGGCGGCTGTGGGCAGCTGCGATTTGACGGCGGGATTTTGGGCAGCCACGGTTCCCTGCCCCGGCTCGATCCTGGGCGCGGCGTTGCGATGCCGATACCGAAGAAAGACTAGGCCCATGACAATGGCCGCGACGGCGGCGATGGCCAGAAGAATGACGTAATTTTCCTGCGCAATATCCATGCTCTCTCCCGAAAATCGCAACGCGGCAATCCAGGATGAGTTCCCGAATTGAAACAAGCATCCCCAGCCGAATGCTCGCTTTCATTTCGGTAAGAAAGCGGAACTCCGCCGGAGGCAGGAAAAGGCTGGCCTTCCGGGAAAATCGGCCTGATCTCGCCTTTGATTACGCAGCGTCCACCAGCACGATCTCGGAATCCTCCAGCGCGGTGATGGCGATGCTATCGATGTCGTTGATGGCCGCGCCATCGCGGGCGTTGACGCGCAAATCGCCCACTTTCACGGCGCCGACCGCCGGCACCAGATAGCCGTGCCGCTTGCCGTCGAACTTGTACTCGACGCTTTCACCGGCCTTGAGCGTCGCGCCCAGGACGCGTGCATCGCTGCGGATGGGCAGTGCGTCCTCGTCGCCAGCAATACCGCTGGCCAGGATCACGAAACGGCCGGAACGATCGGCCTTGGGGAAAGGCTTGGCGCCCCAGGCGGGCGTGCCGCCCTTCCGTGTCGGCAGAATCCAGATCTGGAAGATGCGGGTGGCGTCCGGCTCCAGATTATATTCGGAGTGGCGAATGCCTGTGCCAGCACTCATCACCTGCACATCGCCCGCTTCAGTGCGGCCCTTATTGCCCATGCTGTCTTGATGCGTGATGGCGCCCTGGCGGACATAGGTGATGATTTCCATGTCGGCATGAGGATGGGGCGGAAAGCCGGTTTGCGGCGCGATCTCGTCGTCATTCCAGACGCGAAGCGCGCCCCAGCCCATGCGGGACGGGTCGTAATAATTGGCGAAGGAAAAATGATGCTTGGCCTTGAGCCAACCGTGGTCGGCGCCGCCCAAACCGGCAAAGGGTCTTACTTGAATCATGGCGATCTCCAATCGCGGCAATCTCTTGGGGCCTGCCGCCTTTTGCTTCAGAGGCCTAGATAAGGTCCAGGCCATAGCTTATAAATAGAAACAATTGAAACATATTGTTTCCAAAATCAGGCATGTCGCTACCGGATCTGGAAGGCCTGGCCATTTTCGCCCGCGTCGCCGAGCTGCGCTCCTTCAGCCAGGCGGCGGCCGAGCTTGGGCTTTCCAAGGCCACCGTCTCCAAGGCCATCGCCCGGCTGGAAGCGAGGCTGGGGGCGCGGCTTTTCAATCGCACCTCGCGCCGGCTCGCCCTCACCGATACCGGCGAACAATTGGGGGCGCGCGCGGCCGCGTTACTGGCGGAAGCCGAACAGGCCGAGAGCGAGGCCATGTCGCTTTCAGCCGCACCGCGCGGCAAGGTCAGGCTGGCGGCGCCGATGTCGTTCGGCGTGCTGTTCGTGGCGCCGCTCCTGCCGGAATTGTTTCGCCTTCATCCCGAACTGACGGTGGATCTGCATCTCAGCGATGCGCAGATTGACCTGATCGGCGAAGGCTTCGATGCCGCGCTGCGGATCGGCCATTTGCCAGACACTTCGCTTCTGGCGCGGCGGCTGTGCGACATGCCGCTTCATCTGGTGGCGGCACCCGCTTATCTGAAAGCGCATGGCCGGCCCAAACATCCCCTGGAGCTAAGCCGGCATCTTGCGATCTCTTATTCTTATCAGCTTACGCAGGACACATGGCGCTTCCACAAAGCCTCCGGCGAGACGGCAGCGGTGCGCCCATCGGGGCCACTACGCGTCAACAATGGCGAAGCCATGCTGCCCAGCCTGATCGCGGGCGTCGGCATCGGCGTGCTTCCGGATTTTATCGTGCGCGAGGCATTGGCCGACAGACAGTTGGAGCGGCTGTTGCCCGGCTGGTCGCTGCCCGCTGGCGCGGTCTATTGGGTGACCCCGCCGGGCGGACTGAAACCCAAGCGGGTTGAAATT
>DATNGI010000090.1:0-2163 GCA_035605955.1 Rhizomicrobium sp. | reverse complement strand
CCAAAATCGCCCGGCGCGCCAGCGGCTTTTGCGAGATCAAGAGCCCGATCTGGCCCTGGCGGACAAAAGCGGTCGAACCCGCACCCGACGAAGCGTCGGCAAAAAAGATCTGTACATCGCGCTGGCGCACGTCGCGGCCATTGATGCGATAGACGCTGCCGGCCTCGCGCTCGATACGCCGCGAGACTTCAATGATTTCGCTTTCGGCATAAGCGCCGCCCGCTTTGTGCTCGCTATTGTCGATGAAGAGCGTCACTTCGGCGACATTGCGGGCGGGTCGCCCGGCGGTGCCGGAGAAGATCACATCGTCCATCTCGCTGCCGCGAATGGAGGAAGGCCGCGTCTCGCCCATCACCCAGCGCATGGCGTCGAACAAGTTCGACTTGCCGCAGCCATTGGGCCCGATCACGGCGGTGAGGCCGGACTCAATGAAAAGCTCCGTCGGTTCGACGAAGGATTTGAAACCGGAAAGTCTAAGCCGGGTGAACTTCAAGAAATATGCGCCGCCTTACGCGTCTGAATATGCGCCGGCCGCCAATTATTTTTTCTTGGCGATCGCGGCGTCGAGAACCTTGGCCAACTGCTCATAAGGGACTGCGCCCGAGGATTGAGGGATGCCGTCCACGACAAAGGTGGGTGTACCAGTGAGATTGTATTTCTGCTGGGCTTCCAGGGAGACCTTGTTGATACGCTCATCCTCTGCCTTGTTGGCGATACATTGCTCTGCCTGCTCGGCGCTCATGCCGAACACACGGGCCTGCTGGATCATCTGGCCATGCGGGTCCGTGATGCCGGGATACTCGGCGGCATCCCATTTGGGTTGATTCCGCCACATCAGGTCAATGAACGCGAAATACTTATCCTCAGGCAAGCAGCGCGCCATTTTCTCGACATCGCCGTCCATGGGGCGAAGCGGGAAGGTGCGAAACACGTAAAAGATCTTGCCGGTGTCGATATAATCGCGCTTCAAGAGCGGGAACTCGTTGGCCGCGAAATAGGCGCAGATGTTGCAGGTGGGCGCGCCATATTCGATCAGGGTCACCGGCGCCTTGGGATTGCCCATGGTGCGGTCGGTGGCGACCAAGGTGAAACCGACATTCTTGCTACCGTCGGGGCCCGAGACCCCGCCGCCTTGATCGCGCATCATGAAAAAGCCGATGCCAAGGGCGGCCAGGACGACGACCAGGACGATTCCAATGATGGCTTTGCGCGACAAGGGCGACTCTCCGGAAAATCCTGGAACCTGTTTTGGCAGAGGCTGGGCCTTTGCTCAACGCTCCTGCCGGGGCGCGCGCCAGCGGGCCAGGCTTTGCAAGGCATTTTTCAGCCCGTCCGGCCCCCGGTACTTATGCACAGGATCCTGCGGATCAGGGGCGGCGAGGGGCTTGGGTGGCCGGACCGGGGCAGGCGGGGGCGCCAGCGTGGTCTGTACGAACTTGATCCGCGTCACAGCGTTACGACCCAGATAGGCATTGATGCGCCCCGTGAGAGAGCGCGCGTCATGGCCCAGGAACAGTGCGGCGCCGGGTTCCGCGAGCAAAGTTAGGACGCCGCCTGAAGGGCCTTCGCTGAATTTGAGCGGCCGGGCGATGCGGGCGACTTCCGGACCGGCAATTTCTGTCCAGCGCAGCACCAGGGTGGGATCGGTAAAGCCCGCACGCGAGAAAGCAGCTGTTCCAGCCCGAGTGACATCGCCCGCTACCGCCTGAACCCGATTGCGACGGGGCGGAGGATCGTCGGGCATTTTGCCGGATTGTTTCGGCTCGCGAGTTGGGGTCATGGTCAAGAGTATGCCCCGCGCGCCCAAAAGCAAAAAGCCTGAAAGCGATTTGGCTCAGCGTCTGCTCGCCTGGTACGACCGCCATCGCCGGGTGCTGCCCTGGCGTGCGCCGAAAGGAAAGCGCGCCGACCCTTATCGAGTCTGGCTTTCTGAGATCATGCTGCAGCAGACCACAGTTCAGGCGGTTGGGGGCTATTACCGCAAATTCCTGGAACGCTGGCCGGATGTGCATGCCCTTGCCGCCGCCAAGGAAGACGATGTGCTCGCGGCCTGGGCGGGCCTTGGCTATTACGCCCGCGACCGCAATCTCCATGCCGCCGCCAAGATGGTGGCGGGGGAAATGCGTGGTGTTTTTCCTGTCACCGCGGAAGGACTTCGCATCT
>DATNGI010000089.1:0-101393 GCA_035605955.1 Rhizomicrobium sp. | reverse complement strand
GCTGGCGAAAGACGATGATACCGCCTTCATGTCCAAGGTCGCGCTTCTGACCAAGCCAAAGCCGGAAAAGCAAGATAAGAAGAAAGATCAGGATTGATGGGTTTCAAATGCGGAATTGTCGGCCTGCCCAATGTCGGCAAGTCCACGCTTTTCAATGCGCTCACCCAGACCGCGGCGGCGCAGGCGGCCAATTATCCCTTCTGCACCATCGAGCCCAATGTGGGCGATGTGGCGGTGCCGGACCCCAGACTGGAGACCTTGGCCAAGATCGCCGGTTCGGCTGAGATCATCCCCACCCGCATCACCTTCGTGGACATTGCGGGCCTGGTGCGCGGCGCCTCCAAAGGCGAAGGACTGGGCAACCAATTCCTGGCCACCATCCGAGAAGTCGATGCGGTGGCGCATGTGTTGCGCTGTTTTCAGGACGACGACATCACCCATGTCGAGGGCCGGATCGACCCCCTGGGCGACGCGGAAGTGGTGGAAACAGAGTTGATGCTGGCGGATCTGGAGAGCCTGGAAAAGCGCATCAAACCGCTGGAGAAGAAAGCCAACTCCGGCGAGAAAGAAGCCAAGGAACAGCTGGCGTTGATGATGAAAGCTGTGATCCTGTTGCGCGACGGCAAGCCCGCACGCCTGGCCGAGCTTTCGGCGGAAGAACGCGCACCCTATTCCCAACTGGGACTGATGACGGCCAAGCCCGTGCTTTATGTCTGCAATGTCGAGGAAAGTTCGGCGGCCGAGGGCAACGAATATTCCCGCAAAGTGGAGGTCAAAGCCAAGGCCGAAGGCGCTCGCGCCGTGGTGATCTCCGCCAAGGTGGAAGAGGAAATTGCGCAGCTGCCGAACGGAGAGCGCAAGGATTTTCTGGATTCCATTGGGCTGGAAGAGCCGGGCCTCAACCGTATGATCCGGGTGGGTTATGACCTTTTGGGCCTGCTCACCTTCTTCACGGTGGGGCCGAAAGAAACCCACGCCTGGACCGTGACCAAGGGCTCACGCGCGCCACAAGCGGCCGGTGTGATCCATACCGATTTCGAACAAGGCTTCATCCGCTCCGAAACCATCGCCTATGGGGACTATGTCGCGGGCAAGGGCGAAGCGGGTGCGCGCGAGTTGGGCAAATTCCGCCTAGAAGGCAAGGATTACGTCGTCGCCGACGGTGACGTTCTGCATTTTCGGTTTAACAACTGACACGCGCGGCGGGCCATCGCCCAACCGTCAGTGCGTCCGACTTAGCCCTTCTTGTCATTCCCGGCTGAGCGTTGCGCAGCAACGCGAAGGGAAGGGAATCCAGGCGTCGAAAAACATCCGGGTTTCCAGACCTGGATCCCCTTCCCTCGGCGCTGGCCGCGCCTCGCCGGGGATGACAGGTGGAGTTACCGCAGCGACGCTTCGATATTCCCACCATCAACCGTGACCACGGCAGCCGTCGTCTTCGACGCGGTGGCGAGATAGACGAACGCATCGGCGACATCGTCCGCCGTCACTTCGCGTTTGAGCAAATTACCTGCCATGTAGTCGGCTTCGCTGAGGCCCCGCGCTTTGGAGCGTGACGCCACCATCTCGTCCGTCAGGAGGCCAGTGCGGATGCGGTCGGCATTGACCGCATTGGCGCGGATGCCGTCTTTGCCATGATCCAGCGCATATTGCTTGACCAGGAACAGGGTCGCGGCTTTGGGCAGGCCATAAGGCCCGAAATCCTTGCCCGGATTGACCGCCTGTTTCGACGTGTTGAACAAGAGGCAGCCGAAGGTGCCTTGGGCCTGCATGATGTGGACCGCATTCTGCGCCACCGCTTGGTGGGCCCAGAAATTCAGTTCGAACGACTTGCGCAAGGTTTCTTCATCGACGGTGCCGATGGTGCCCTGCCACGCCGCGCCGGCATTGGAAACCACAATGTCCACCCCGCCAAAAGCCGAGACCACCTGATCGAACGCCGCCTTGACCGAGGCATGATCGGTGACGTCGCAGGCCACGGCCAGCGCCTTGCCGCCGATCTTCTTGGCCGCTGCCTTGGCCGCGTCCAGGTCGCGATCCAGAATTGCCACTTCCGCGCCCTGGGTTGCCATCGCCTTCGCTGTGGCCGCGCCGATACCCGAGCCGCCGCCGGTGATCACCGCTACCTGCCGCGAGAGAGGTTTCTCGTTCGATTTGCCCAGCTTGGCTTGTTCCAGCGACCAGTACTCGACTTCGAACATGTCGAACTCGCTGATGCAATTATATTCGCCGATCGCTTCGGCATCGGTGATGACGGCGATGGCGTTCTCGGCGATGTCGGCGGCGATGGCGGCATCCTTGGCGGTAGCGCCCAGACCGAACATGCCCACGCCCGGCACCAGGATCACGCGCGGCAGCGGGTCCAGCTCCTTCTTCTTCACCGCGCTCTTGTCATTGTTGCGGGCGAAATAATCATGATAGCGGGCGACAAAGGCGTCGACCGCGGCGCGCACTTCGCCTGCCCATTCGCCAAGCTTGCCCGCTTCCGGCGCGGGCACGATCAGGGGCCAGTTCTTGGTGCGGATGGTGTGATCCGGCGTCACCACGCCCTTCTGGCTGTAACGCGCCAATTCCGCGCCATTCACATAGGCTAGAATCTGTTCGTTGGTGCGGAAATCCAGGATCTGCCGCTTGGCAATGCCGGTATAAGCGTTTTTCTCCAGCGCCACGGCCCCGCGCAAAATGGGCGCGATCTCCGGCACCGACGCCAGTTTGGCGGGCAGCGCAGCTTTGGCCAAAGGCTTGCGCTGCTGCTTGAGCCGCTCTTCCGCCATGGTGACGAATTCGATCATGCGGCCATAAGCCTGCTCGGCCGTGTCGCCCACGGTGAAGATGCCGTGCTGGAGCAGCACCAGGCCCTCGACCTTCGGGTTCTTGTCGAACACATCGGCCACCGACCTGGCCAGGGCGAAGCCGGGAATGGTGTAGGGCACATAGGCGACGCGGTCGCCATAGACACTCTCCACCAGCGCTTTGTTATCCAGTTGATCGGTCAGGGCCAGTACCGCGGTGGAATGAACATGGTCGATGAATTTGTGCGGCAGGAAGGCATGCAGCAGGGTCTCGACCGACGGATTGGGCGCGCTGGAATCCAAGAGATTGATGCGCTGGAAATTGACCATGTCCTCATCGGAGAGCTTGTCGAGCTTGCGCAGCTTGCGCAGCGGCGCCAGGCGCACGGCGGGCAGACCGACCGGCTCGATCACACCCATGTCCCAGCCGGAGCCCTTGATGCAGATCACGTCCACATCCTCGCCCAGCTGATCCTTTACGACGGTCTTCACGGAAGTATTGCCGCCGCCATGCAGCACCATGCGGGGGTCCGAGCCCAGAAGCCGGGTGGTGTAGGTGCGCACCGCCAGATCGGCGTTGACGCCCTTGAGCGCGTAGCGCGTCACGAACTCCCGGGCTTCGGCTTCAGACCAGCGCGATTGCATGGAACACCTTCTAGGATTTGGGGAAGAGGCCGCGAAGGCCTTCAGCCGTGGCGGCGCAAGTGCCGCGTTCGGTAATCAGACCGGTCACAAGCCGCGCGGGGGTGACGTCGAAACCGGGATTGGCGGCGGAAGCGCCTGGGGCGGCAATCTCCACCGTGGCGACTTTGCCGTCCGGCAGGCGGCCCGTCATTTTCAGCACTTCATCTTGGCTGCGTTCCTCGATGGGAATGTCGCGCCCGCTATCGAGCGTCCAGTCGATGGTGGAACTGGGGAGCGCCACATAAAAGGGCACACCATTGTCCTGGGCCGCTAGCGCCTTGAGGTAGGTGCCGATCTTGTTGGCGACATCGCCATTGGCTGTGACCCGGTCGGTGCCCACGATCACCAGATCCACCTCACCCGCCTGCATGTAATGACCGCCGGCATTGTCGGCGATGACAGTGTGCTTGACGCCATGGCCGCCCAACTCAAAGGCGGTGAGCGAGGCACCCTGGCCGCGCGGGCGCGTCTCATCCACCCAGACATGGAGGGACACGCCCGCGTCATGCGCCAGATAGATCGGCGCCAGCGCGGTGCCGTAATCCACCGTCGCCAGCCAACCGGCATTGCAATGGGTAAGGATGTTGACGGTCTGGCCCGGCTTTTTGGCGGCCACATCGCGAATGATCGCAAGGCCATGCTCGCCAATGGCCCGCGACATAGCCACGTCCTCGTCGGCGATGGCGGCGGCCTCGGCCCAGGCCAGCTTTGCACGCGCGGCGTGCGGTTGGTTCAACAACGCATCGCGCATCCGGCCCAATGCCCAGCGCAGATTGATGGCGGTGGGCCGCGTCTCGGCCAGCCTGTCATGCACGCGGTTGAGATTGTCGTCCGACGGATCGTCCCGCATCGCCAGCGCCAGGCCGTAAGCGCCGACCGCGCCGATCAGGGGCGCGCCGCGTGTTTGCATGGCGGAGATGGCGTGCGCCGCGTCTTCTGCCGAGCGCAAGGTGAGCGTGACGAATCCGTGCGGCAGCTTCGTCTGGTCGATGATACCGAACGCATCCTCACCGATGGGCCAGACCGAGCGGTAATGTTTGCCGTTGATCTTCAAGCCTGGAACCTCAATGGCCCTCGAATGACACAAGCGTATTCACCGGCTTGCCCAGGGCGCGCAGCTTGTCGGCGCCACCCAGTTCCGGCAGATCGATCACGAAGGAACAGCCGATCACGTCCGCGCCCGCCCGCTCCATCAGGCGGATGCCGGCGCTGGCGGTGCCGCCGGTGGCGATCAAATCATCGACCAGAAGGACGTGATCGCCTTTCTGGAAAGCGTCGATGTGAACTTCCACCCGGTCCTGGCCATATTCCAGGGCATAGCTTTCGCCGATCACGGTATAGGGCAGCTTGCCTTTCTTGCGAACGGGAACAAAGCCGCAGGACAGTTGATGCGCCACTGCCCCGCCCAAGATGAAGCCCCTCGCCTCCAAAGCGGCCACCTTGTCCACCCGGATGCCCGCATAGGGCTGCACCAATTCGTCCACCGCACGGCGGAAAGCGCGTGCATTGCCAAGCAAGGTGGTGATGTCGCGGAACATGATACCGGGCTGGGGATAGTCGGGAATGGTGCGGATGATCTCGCGGAAATCCATAGATATCAGCCCTTCTTCAAAATGCGGCCCGCCACGGCGTCGAGCTTGGCGGTCAGGATAGGATCGCGCTTTTCCGGCGGCGTCACCACGGCGGTATCGAGCGTGGTTTCCACATGCAGCGGGCAAGGCTGGCGATCTGGTCCCAACTTGGGCGCCACCGCCATGATCAGGCGGCGCGCATTCTCGGCGTTGCGATGCATCACCTTCAGTACAGCATCCACCGTCACATGCTCGTGGTCTTCGTGCCAGCAATCATAGTCGGTCACCATCGCCACAATGGCGTAGGGCAGCTCGGCCTCGCGCGCCAGTTTGGCTTCCGGCATCGCGGTCATGCCGATCACGCTGCAATCCCAGGAACGATAGAGAAAGCTTTCCGCCCGGGTGGAGAATTGCGGACCTTCCATGCAGAGATAGGTGCCGCCTTCGGAATGATCGATGCGTTCCTCGCGCGCCGCCAAGGTCAATGCGCCGGCAAGCCGCGGACAAACCGGATGCGCCATGGAGACATGGGCGACAAAGCCAGGCCCGAAGAAGCTCTTGTCGCGCGCGAAGGTGCGGTCGATGAACTGGTCCGCCATCACGAAAGTGCCGGGCGGCAATTCGGCGCGTAAGCTCCCACAGGCCGAAACCGAGATCACGTCTGTCACGCCGACACGCTTCAAGACGTCGATATTGGCGCGGTAATTGATGCTGGTCGGCGTCTGGACATGGCCACGGCCATGGCGCGGCAGAAACACCATGTCCACGCCATGAAAGGTCCCTGTGAGAAGCT
Organism: Rhizomicrobium sp.; assembly: GCA_035605955.1. GTDB lineage: Bacteria > Pseudomonadota > Alphaproteobacteria > Micropepsales > Micropepsaceae > Rhizomicrobium. The sequence continues at coordinate 95,553 of DATNGI010000089.1, read as the reverse complement.
GGTCGGAGGGCAGCCCCCACGGGCTTGTCACGCTCTGCCAGCGGGCATTTTCCAGCCCGGGAATCTCATAGACCCCCGATCCGCCGATGACGCCAAGAACCGTTTTGGGCATAATTAATGGCGCTCCCGCTCTCGCGTACGCGCAGCAAAAAGAGCGCTTCCGCTAGGAAAGGCGCCCTTTTATCACGCTAGGGTCAGGGGGCAAGGATGCCGCCCAAGACCATTCTGTGACAGCTAATGCGCGTCGGCCCAGACCTTGCGATAGGCGGCATACAGAAGGCCGGACAGCACGACCAGGAAGATCAGAACGCCAAAGCCCATGCGCTTGCGCTCTTCCATCTTGGGATCGGAAGCCCAGGCCAGGAAGGTGACCACGTCGTGGGCTTCCTGATCGATGGTGGCCTTGGTGCCGTCGGAATAGGTCACCGCATTGTCGGCCAAGGGTGGCGGCATGGAGATGTTCCAGCCCTCGAAATAGGGATTGTAATATTTGCCCGCCGTCACCGTGAAACCCTTGGGTGGGGTCATGTGGAAGCCGGTGATGATCGAATAGACATAATGGGCTTCGTCCGGGCGCGCCTTCACGATCATGGACAGATCGGGCGGGAGCGAACCGCTATTGTTGGCGCGGGCCGCTTCCTCGTTCGGGAACGGCGCAGGGAATTTGTCGGCCAGGATGCCGGGGCGGGTCAGGCGGGCGCCCTTGTCGTCGAAAATCTCGCCCTTGTCGTTGGGATCGGCGGGAAGCTTGTAGCCGGCAGCGATCGCCTTGGCCTGGGCCTCGGTGAAGCCGGGGCCACCTGCCTCATCCAGATTGTGGAAGGCGATGTGGTCCAGGCTGTGGCAGGCGGCGCAGACCTCTTTGTAGACCTGGAAACCGCGTTGAAGCGCGGCGCGATCATAGGTGCCGAACGGGCCCTCGAAAGAGAAGTCCACGCTCTTGACCGGCTTGCGGGTGGTGTCCATCGCGGTCTGGGCCAGCGCGGGCAACGCCAGCGCCGTCAAACCTGCCGCCAGGGTGAAACGAAGGGCAAGGCGCATGGTGTGTCTCACTCGGCAGGGGCCGCGGCGGTGTCGCCGAGCACGGATTGGGCAATGGAGGCGGGAATCTTCCTGGGTGTCTCGATCAGACCCACGATCGGGAGCAGTATCCAGAAGAAGATGAAATAATAAGCGGTCGCCAGGCGCGCCACCCAGAGCAGCGGAACGCCGGCCACCGCCGCATCCACACTCTGCGAGCCGCAATAGCCCAGAATCACGCAAACCACCGCAAAGACCCAGAAGAATTGCTTCATCAAGGGGCGGAAGCGGCAGGAGCGCACCCGGCTGGTGTCGAGCCAGGGCAAGAAGAACAAGGTGACGATGGCGCCGCCCATCACAATCACGCCCATCAGCTTGTTCGGGATGGAGCGCAGCATCGCGTAGAAGGGCAAGAGATACCATTCCGGCACGATGTCCGGCGGCGTCACCAACGGATTGGCTTGCACATAATTGTCCGGATTGCCGAAGAAGTTCGGGGCATAGAACACAAACCCCGCGAATAAGATCACGAACAGGCAAAGATAGAAGGCGTCCTTCACCGTGTAATAGGGGTGGAAGGGCACCGTGTCCTGCGGGCTCTTCACGTCGATGCCCAAGGGATTGTTGTTGCCCGGGACATGCAGCGCCCAGATGTGCAGCCCAACAACGCCCGCGATGATGAAGGGCAAGAGATAGTGCAGCGAGAAGAAGCGGTTCAGCGTGGCATCGCCCACCGCGAAGTCGCCCCACAGCCAGGTCGCGATATGTGAGCCCACCCATGGAATAGCGCTGAACAAATTGGTGATGACGGTGGCGCCCCAGAAGGACATCTGGCCCCAGGGCAGCACGTAACCGAAGAAGGCTGTCGCCATCATCAACAGATAGATCAGGACGCCAATGATCCAAATCAGCTCGCGGGGCGCCTTGTAGGAGCCGTAATAGAGGCCGCGGAACATATGGATATAGACGGCGAGGAAGAACATCGACGCGCCGTTGGAGTGGATATAGCGGATCAGCCAGCCATAATTCACATCGCGCATGATGCTTTCGACGGAGTCGAAGGCCAAGCCTGCATTGGCCACATAATGCATGGCCAGCACGATGCCGGTGACGATCTGCACGCCCAGGCAGAAGGTGAGAATGCCGCCGAACGTGTACCAGATGTTCAAATTCCGCGGCGTCGGGAAGGTCTGGATCGTGTCATGCATCAACCGCGGCAGCGGCAGACGCTGATCGATCCACTTTTCGAAACCGGACTTGGGATTATAGGTCGATGGACCGGACATTCTTGTTTAGCTCCTCAACCGACCTTGATGCGGGTGTCTGACAGGAAAGCGTAGGGTGGCACCGCCAGATTTTGCGGCGCGGGACCTTTGCGGATGCGGCCCGACGTGTCGTATTGCGAGCCATGGCAATGGCACAGCCAGCCGCCATAATCGCCTTCGAAACCAGTGGGCGTGCAGCCCAGATGGGTGCAGACGCCGATCAGGATCAACCATTCCGGCTTCATCACGCGATCGTCATCGCTGGCGGGCGCGCTGTCGGGCTTGTTGGCGTTGCGCGCGAATTGATCAGGCAATTCGCTGACCAGCACGGATTTGGCGGACTTGATCTCGGCCGGCGTGCGATGGCGCACGAACAAGGGATGGCCGCGCCACTTCACCACAATCTGCTGACCGGCGGCGACGGGCGAAAGATCGACTTCCACGGACGACAAGGCCAGCGCGGCGGCGGACGGATTCATTTGATCGACGAAGGGCCAGGCCGCGGCGACGGCGCCCACAGCGGCCATCGCGCCCGACGCCACATACAGAAAATCGCGGCGGGTGCCGTCCATTGTTGTAGCTGTCACCGGATCACCTTCTTTAAGCTGTCTGAATCTGAAGACTGGTTGGTCAAGGAAAACTGTCGAGACGGAAATGCGAGCCCCGGCTGACGGAATAGCCCGAAACGCGCCCGTCCGCGCGGTAAAATAGAGAGTCGAATTTCGAGGGTCTTGCGGCACGATGCCGCAGAAAATGCCTTTTCCGCCCGTGTCTTGGGCCTGATCGGGGGAAGATTTTGCGCCTGGCGCTCTACCAGCCTGACATTCCACAAAATGCGGGATCGCTGATGCGGCTTTGCGCCTGCCTGGGCGTGGGCTTGGACATCATCGAACCCTGTGGATTCCTGCTCACCGACCGCAATGTCAGGCGGGCGGGAATGGACTATCAGGCCGAGATCGTTCGGCATGACGGTTGGGATGCCTTTCGGCCGCGCCTGCCCGGCCGGCTGCTGCTTCTGACCACCCGCGCCGCCCGGCCTTATACCGATTTTGCATTCGAAACGTCCGACACCTTGATGGTGGGCCGGGAGAGTGCCGGAGTTCCCGACCTGATCCATGATGCGGCCGATGCAAGGCTCTTGATCCCCATGCAGCCCGGCATGCGTTCTCTCAATGTCGCCCAGGCCGCAGCGATGGTCTTGGGGGAGGCATTGCGGCAAACTCGGCTTTTCCCTGGGGGACCAGCTTGATTCACCTCTCATTGTTCGCCCCAGGCGGCCTGTTTGCTCTCGCCCAGGTGCTGATGATCGATGTGGTCCTGGCGGGTGACAATGCCGTGGTGATTGGGCTAGCGGCGGCCCGCGTCCCCCACGCGGTGAGGCGCAAGGTGATCCTGTTCGGGCTGGCGGCGGCGGTGCTGCTGCGGGTGGCGATGGCTTTCGTCGCCGTACAGCTGATGCAGATCATCGGCCTGACCCTGGCGGGCGGCATTCTGCTTCTTTGGGTGAGTTGGCGCTTCTGGCGCGACATTTCCGGCGACCACGCCAAGGAACATGGCGAGATCGACGCCAACGCGTCGCTGCGCCAAGCGATCATCCAGATCACACTCGCCGACGTCTCCATGTCGCTGGACAATGTGCTGGCGGTGGCAGGCGCGGCGCGCGACCATCTGGATGTGCTGGTGATCGGCCTTTTAATGTCGGTGGCTTTGATGGGGGCCGCCGCGAATCTGATCGCGCGGTTGCTCGAGCGTTATCGCTGGATCAGCTATCTGGGCCTTGCCATCGTGGTCTATGTCGCCCTCAGCATGATCTGGTCGGGCAGCCGCGACGTGCTTGAAGCATTGACGTGAAAAGGCACCTCCGGAAGAATATCCGGAGGTGCTGATTTCCCAAGCTTCGATCGCGCTTAACGCAGGGTCGTCGCGATCGACGAGAAGTTGGTGTTGAGGTTGCTGCCGATGGTGGTCAGCGCCGTGATGATGACGACGGCGATCAATGCCGCGATCAGGCCATATTCGATGGCCGTGGCGCCCGATTCGTTAACAATAAACTGCTTGAAAATGCGGTTCATGCGCGTCCCCAATTAAGCCCAGTGACGCGTGTTCTAGCGGTCAGACGCTAAGAAAAATGAAAATGTGGGCCGCTTTTTTTAATCAACCGCCCGCGAATTGCCCTCAAATTGAGATTGGGAACTGACAATCTATCCAACGCGCAGTAATAACGCAGTAGAATCATCGCTCTTCTTGAATCGCGCGTACTTCCTTCCCAAAGCGTCACCTTCTTCTATGGCGCGCAACTCATGTCCGAGCGCCGCCAAACCCTTGCTTTTTGCCGCCGCCATTAAACTCTTTGCGTCGTAGCTGTCATAATCGGTAATCAGCGCCAAGAAACCGTCGCTTGCGATCAGCAGCGTTGCGTCTTGCGAAAGCAGCAATGTCTTGCGCGCGATGTGGTTGGCGGCGCGCACATCCGGCGAGAACAGCCAATTCGATCCGGAATTGATGCGATTGCGAGCGGCTCGCAGCAATGGTTCGATTTCCGGCCGATTGATGCCCGCGGCGGCGGAAATATTCTTCTCTTTGGCAATACGTCGCGCCCGCTTGGCCTCCGCTTTCCGCTTTTCCAGCGCCTCGCCCACCAGCATGACCTCGCCGCCCTGCTCGACCAGCGCCGCGCAGTCACCGAACCACAAAAACTCGAAGCTGGGTCGTGCCCGTTCGGGCAGCTTGGCTGCTGCTCGAACCCCCGCCGGCGCGAAGCGCATCGAGGCGGGGCGAGGTTCGCGGCCAAGCGAACCGAGCGCCGTAGCAACCTCTCGAGGTTGCGTAGGCCAGTGGGTGTCATCAAATTCAACAGCCAGCATTATGGAGGCACAGGGGGTCTGCCATTTTTCCCGAATGGGCTCGCGCGTGAGACCGATGAAGCTTCTGGCGGCGTCTTCCAGCGCGTGCTTCAGCGCGTCGCGCGGCGCATCGCCGTCCTTCAGATGTGCGCTCAATCTACGGGCGCCGAATTGCGCGATCCAGGCGGCATCGCTTGGTCCCGGCAACAGCGAGGGGCCAAGCGGGGTCGCCCCATCCATCACCAGAGCGGCATGCTCGAGCACCGCGAAGGAATCCTCGTTCGGTCGCGTGTCGCTGCCGGCAAGCGAAAGTTGCTCGATCAGCTTGAGGCTCACGCGCCGGATCCGATCAGGCTTTTCATCTTGTCGCGCAGCTGGGCTTCGTCGGGCAGGAAATCTTCCGCCAGCCACCAGCTTTCCAGCGCCGCAAGGATCCGGCCGACCTCTGGGCCTTCCGCTACGCCCGCCGCCATGGCGTCGCGGCCGGTGAGGGGAAAACGTGGGCGTTCCCAGCCATCGGCGATGGACAGAAGCATGCGCCACTGCATCTGCGAGGCGCCACGCGGCCCCGCGGCCCAGCTCAACAAGACGCAATCGCGAAACCGCGGCGCGCCTGTGCGGTAAAGCTGGCGGCGTACATCCGCCGCCGACAGATAGGCGGGAATCTTTCCGCCGCCACTGGCCAGGCCTTCCAACCGCGCCCGCTCGGCGCTGGACAATTTCAGCTTTTCGCCCACCGCGAGCGCCGCCACCGCATCATCCGGAAGAAGCGCGCACAGCCTGAGCAGCGGATCGGGCGCGAATTGATTTTCCGCCTCAATCGTCACCAGATGCTCCAAGCGCGGCAATTGCAGAGCATAAGGCAAAAGTTCGGACAAGATGCCCGCGGCCGCCATCAGGCGGAGCGCCGGCGCCGGATTCTGGCATTCCAGAAGCCGCAGCAATTCCTTGGCGACCCGCTCGCCCGAGAGGCGTCGCAAGCCGGCTTTGGCATTGGCCGCCGCGCGCAGGGCATCGAGATCCATGTCGCCTTTGCCGTACCAGGCGTGAAAACGGAACAGCCTGAGGATGCGCAGATAGTCTTCCTTTATGCGCGCCGCTGGATCGCCGACAAAGCGGACACGGCCCGCGATCAAATCTTCGACACCACCGTGATAATCGAAGATCTCGCCCTCGCCCGAGGCATAGAGCGCGTTCATGGTGAAGTCGCGACGCGCCGCATCCTCTTCCCAATCGTCGGTGAAGCTGACGATGGCGTGGCGCCCATCCGTCTCCACGTCGCGCCTGAGGCTGGTGACCTCGAACGGATGGCCGTTCACGATGGCGGTGACCGTGCCATGCTCCACGCCCGTCGGCACCGATTTGATCTGGGCAAGTTCAAGGCGCCTCAACGTCTCTTCCGGCGGCATGGGCACGGCGATGTCGATGTCGCCGATCGGCCAGCCGGAAAGCGCGTTGCGTACCGCGCCGCCGACAAAGCGGCCCTCGCTTAAGGCAGCCATCAGCTTGCGCGTCTCGGGCGCCGTCATCCAGGGTTGCTTAGAAGGATCAATGCGCATCGCGGCGCCCGTTATTTCCTTCTCTGTCGCGCGATATGACCCGAACCTCCAGACGCGACCTACGCCTCTGACATATGGCCATATCGCGCAACGGGCGCGCCGTCATCCAGGGCTGTTTCGCGGAGTCGATTTTCATCGCGCGCCCGCTATGCCGGTCAGGCGTGACGCGAAATCCACCAGGATGGCGGCGGTGGCGCCCCAGATGGTGCGGCCCTCAGGGGTAAAGACATAGAAGCTGCGCTCGCGCCCGCCCCAGACACGGGTTTCCCGCCGGCGGTTGGCGGGATCGAGGAAGAAGGACAATGGCGATTCAAAAGCTTCCGCCACTTCGTCGGGATTGGGCGCCAAGGTGAAGCCGTCCGACAAGACCCCCACTACGGGCGAGATGTCGAAGCCGGTCCCCGTGCGATAGCGCGGCAGATAGCCCGCCACACTGACGAAGCTGGCGTCGATCCCGGTTTCCTCACGGGTCTCGCGCAAGGCCGTCTCAAGCGGCGAGAGATCGCTCGCTTCGCTGCGGCCGCCAGGAAAACTCACCTGGCCGCTGTGGCGCGCCAGATGCACGGTGCGCTGGGTGAAGAGAATGGTGGGTTCGTCACGCAGGATGATGGGAAGCAGCACGGCGGCTTCAACCGCACTGGTCTGATCGGCCGGGCGCAATTCCGGATGAAAGTCGTAATCGTCATGACCGATGTCCCGCGACGGCGCATCCAGCAGGACCCGGCGCAACGCCGCGAGCGGATCGGCCTTGAGGCGGGCGAGTATCTCGTTCACGGCTGAGCGCCCAACGCAAAGAAAGTCCCGCCACTCCAAACGCCCAAGGCGCCACCCTGCTCCACCGCCCGCTCGACCAGATCGTAATAGACCGGCCGCGCCACGCGCGCTTCAAGCCCGCCACGCACATGCAGATAGGGTATGGGCGCGCCTGTCTTGGGATCAGGGGTAACGCGCAAGGGATGTTTCGGACTGGCGGTCACTTCGTCTCCGACATTGGTGGTGAAGATAAGACTCTGTCGGCGATCTTTACCTTCCACCTGCATCAAGACCGCCAGAAAAGGCGCATCCTCCACCGCAATCGACAGTTTTTCCGCCGGCGTCACCAGCATGAAACCATCGTCATCTTTACGAAGTATGGTTGAGAACAGCCGCACCAGCATGGGACGCTGGATTGGTGCGCCAGCATGGCTCCAGGTGCCGTCTCGGGCGATCTGCATCAGACTGTCGCCGCAATAAGCGGGATTCCAGCGCTCGACCGGGGGCAGAGGGCCCAGCTTTTCGGCCACGGCCTGAAGGGCGGCAAGCCCTTGGCCAAACGGGCGTTCGCACGACATGGAGCGATTTATGCCGCTTCCGTATTATAAGTGAAGTCCGGACGGGGGCTTTTGACAGTTGCCAGGGCTTGCCCAGGGTGCAGAATGACTGTCCCCAAGCACATGGCGCCAAAAACCCATGAGAACCCGCATGATCGAGGATGCCGAAACCCTGAGCGAACATGATGCCCCGGCCCGGCTGGATGCGGCGGCTGAGACCTTCGCCCAGGCCAAAAAGCGCCTCGGCCAGGTCATCTTTGGCCAGACCGATGTAATCGAGCAATCGCTGGTGACCCTCTTGGCGGGCGGTCACGGGCTTCTGATCGGCGTGCCCGGCCTGGCCAAGACCAAGCTGGTGGAAACCCTGGCCGTGGTGCTGGGCCTGGACACAAGCCGCATCCAGTTCACCCCCGATCTGATGCCGACCGACATCACTGGATCGGAAGTGATGGAAGAAAGCGCGGCCGGAACCCGCCATTTCCGTTTCATCCAGGGGCCCGTCTTCACCCAGCTTCTGATGGCGGACGAGATCAACCGCGCTAGCCCACGCACCCAATCGGCGCTGTTGCAGGCGATGCAGGAGAAGCATGTGACGGTGGCGGGCGCGCGTTACGACCTGCCCCGCCTCTTCCATGTGCTGGCGACGCAGAATCCCTTGGAGCAGGAAGGCACTTATGCCCTGCCCGAAGCGCAGCTCGATCGCTTCCTGCTGCAAATCGATGTCGGCTATCCCGATCTTGAATCCGAACGGCGCATGCTGCTGGCCACCACCATGGGAGAGGAAGCGCGCCCCACCCGCGTCTGCGGGCCTGAAGATTTGATCGCGGCGCAGGCCCTGGTCCGCCGCATGCCGGTCGGCGAAAAAGTGATGGAATCCATTCTGCGCCTGGTGCGCGCGGCGCGGCCGGATTCCGATCATGACGAGACCCGCGGGTTGATCGCTTGGGGTCCGGGTCCGCGCGCCAGCCAGGCTTTCATGCTGGCGGCACGCGCGCGCGCGCTTCTGGACGGACGGCTTGCACCTTCCACCGACGATATCGTCGCCTTGGCGGGTCCGGTGTTGCGCCATCGCATGGCGCTGAGTTTCGCCGCCCGCGCCGAGGGGGCCACTACGCAGCAGGTCATCGACAAGCTTTGCCGCGCCTTGCTTTAGTTTTATCGCGGTCCCGGACGGAGTTGCCTAGCGGCAGCGTAGCGACAACCGCGGCACACTTTTCCTGGAACCGCTTTAAAAGGATTCGTGATTGACGGGTTTTTCGCCGCTCCAGCATGAAGCGGACGCGCTGGGCGCGGGGTTGCCGCCCCTCATGGTCGCGGCGGACCGGCTTGCGGCTTCGGTGAGCCTGGGCGCGCATGGAAGGCGTAAGGCCGGCATCGGCGAGAATTTCTGGCAGTTCCGCCGCTATGGCTCGGCGGATTCGGTGGGCCGCATCGACTGGCGGCAATCGGCCAAGTCGCAGCATCTTTTTGTGCGCGAGCGGGAATGGGAAGCGGCTCAGACCGTGTGGTTCTGGCGCGACGGCGACCGCGGCATGCGCTTCGGCTCGGGCAGCGTGACCAAGCTGGAGCGAGCCAATCTTCTGCTTCTGGCGCTTGCTTCGCTTCTGGTGCGGGGCGGCGAGCGTGTGGGCCTGATGGGCGCCTCTTATCTGCCGGCCGCCTCGCGCTTCACCCTGTCACGCATCGGCCATTCGCTGCTCGACCGGAGCCTGCAAGAAAAAGAACAGGCGCGCACCGAGAAGCAGGACGGGCCACCGCCCGCGCCCATCGCGCGCGGCTCGCGCATCGTATGGCTGAGCGATTTTCTCGCCCCCGACGTGGAAGAGACGATGAAATCCTTCGCACGCTTGGGCGCGGTCGGTCATTTGGTGCGCATCATCGATCCGGCGGAAGAGGATTTTCCCTACACCGGCCGCGCTCGCTTCGAGAGCCCGCGCGGACGCGACAGCGCCCTGTTCGGCCGCGTCGAAAGTGTGAGCAAGGATTACCGCGCCCGCTTCGCCGCCCATGGCGAGAAGATGGCGCGCGCCGCCATGGCCTTGGGCTGGAGCATCACCGCGCATCGCACCGATCATCCGCCGCAAACGGCCCTGATCGCGCTGCATGCCGCCATCGGCCCGGGCTGAGACAGGAAGCGTGAGGCGATGGGATTGCTCGCAGCTTTGAATTTCGGCGCTCCCTGGATTCTGGCGGCGCTGGTGTCGCTTCCCGTGCTGTGGTGGCTGTTGAAAGTGACGCCGCCGCAACCGCGCCGCATTCTGTTTCCGCCCATGCGGTTGTTGTTGGGCCTCAAGGATGAAGAACAGACCCCGGCGCATACGCCCTGGTGGCTGCTCTTGCTCAGGATGATCGCGGCGTCGCTTCTGATCCTGGCCCTGGCCGATCCCATGATCGGCCGCGCCGTGAAGTTGCTGGGCAATGGCCCGTTGGTGCTGGTGGTGGACAATGGCTGGACCACCGCCAAGAATTGGGACCAACGCCAGACCTTGATCGCTGATCTTCTGCATGCGGCGGGGGATCGACCGGTCACCATTGTGCCCACCGCCACGCCCGGTCCCGTCACGCTGCTGGATTCCGGCGCGGCGGAAAAGAATGCGCGCGAATTGCGGCCCATGTCCTGGCCTGGCGATCGCGCGATGGCCGCGCGGGAAATCGCCGGCAGTCATCTGACGGGCCGGCCGCAATTATTTTGGCTGAGCGACGGTTTGGAGGATGGCCAGAGCCAAATGTTGCAACGCGCTTTGAGAGCACAAGGCGATATGCGCGCCTTTGCGCCCGAACGCCCGGCACTGGGCTTGCTGCCGCCCCGCCATGACGGCACCGGCTTTACGCTGACCGCCATTCGCGCCAGCGCGAGCGCGCCCCTCAAGGTTCAGGTGGCGGCCATCGGCGCCAAAGGCGAGACGCTGAGCGATGCGGCGCTGGATTTCCATGCGGGCGAAACGCGCGGCCAGGCTCATATCACTTTGCCGCTGGAAGTGCGCAACCAGACGGCGCGGCTGGAGATCCAGGGCGAGGACAGCGCCGGCGCGGTGCAGTTGCTCGACACCGGCGGCTCCGAGCGGCGCGTGGGCTTGGTCTCGGCGGCGGCGACGGAGAACGAACAGCCGCTTCTCTCCGACGTCTACTATCTGGAGCGGGCGCTGACGCCTTTCGCGGAAGTGGAAAAAGGCACCATCAGCGAATTGACCAACCGTCATGTTTCGGTGCTGTTCCTGGCCGATATCGGCAAGATCAGCGGCACCGACACCGATGCGGTGCAAAAATTTCTCAAGGGCGGCGGCGTCCTGATCCGTTTCGCGGGACCGCGCATGTCCAACGATACCGACAATCTGGTGCCGGTGAGCTTGCGCACCGGCGGGCGCTATCTCGGCAGCGCCATGGCCTGGAACCAGCCGCAGCATCTGGCAAGCTTTCCGCTCACTTCGCCGTTCAACGGTTTGACCGTGCCGGGCGAAGTGACCGTGTCGCGCCAGATCCTGGCCGAGCCCAGCGCCGATCTGTCCGAGCGTGTTTGGGCCCGCCTGGCCGATGGCACGCCTCTGGTTACGGCCAAGCAGAGCGGCGGCGGCTGGATCGTGTTGTTCCACATCACCGCCAGCCCCGCCTGGTCGACCCTGCCGCTGTCGGGGCTTTATGTGGACATGCTGAAGCGGCTTCTGGCGTTGTCGGCGGGAACTCCCGCCGCGTCGCTGGCCAAGCTTTCCAGCCTGGCGCCGCTCAGCATGCTGGATGGCTTCGGGCGGCTTCAACCGCCCACGCCCGACATCGCGCCCATCGCGGCGCGCGATTTCGAGCGCACCACTGTCTCGATCAAGCATCCGCCCGGACTTTACGGCGCACGCGGTGTCGCCAGCGCGCTCAACGAATTGAACGCGCAATCCACCCTCGCGCCGCTGGCATTATCCGGCATGCAAAGCTATGGCGAGGCCCGCACCATCGCCTTGCAGCCCTATCTTCTGGCGCTGGCCGCGTTCCTTTTGTGTCTGGATGCGCTGGTGTCGCTGTGGCTGCGCGGTTATTTCCCGCGCCGGATGCTGGCGGTTGGTGCGGCGGGCCTTATAGCCATGATGCTTCTGCCGACGCCCCGCGCGCATGCCGATGCCAATGTGGAACTGAAAGCGGCGCTGGATACGCGGCTGGCCTATGTCGTGACCGGACTTCCTGACCTGGACCAGACCAGCAAGGCTGGCCTGATAGGGTTGGATTTGGCGCTGAAGGCGCGCACTTCCTACGAGCCGCAGGATCCCATCGGTGTCGATATCCGCCATGACGACCTTTCTTTCTATCCCTTGCTCTATTGGCCGATGGATCCGCGCGAAAAAAATCTCTCGCCCGAGGAAGTCACCAAGCTCAACGATTATATGCGGCTGGGTGGCACCATCCTGTTCGACACCCGCGATCTCACGCTGGGCGCGGTGCGTGGCGAAGCGTCGCCCGGCAACCAGACCTTGCGGCGCCTGACCCAGGGATTGGACTTGCCGCCACTGGAGCCGGTGCCGGGCGATCATGTGCTGACCAAGGCGTTTTATATTCTCAAGGAATTTCCCGGCCGCTGGAGCGGCGGACAGGTGTGGGTGGAGAAATTGCCGCCGGCCGAAAGAGGCAAGGAACGCCAGCCAGCACGCGGCGGCGACGGCGTGTCGCCGGTGATCATCGGCGGCAATGATTGGGCCGCGGCCTGGGCGGTGGATGCCACCGGCCGGCCGATGAACGAGCCGGTGCCGGGCGGTGAAATCCAGCGCGAAATGGCGCTGCGCTTTGGCATCAATCTGGTGATGTATGCCCTGACCGGCAATTACAAAACCGACCAGGTGCATGCGCCGGCGCTGCTGGAGCGCCTAGGAAAATGACAAAGACCAGCAAATGACCAAAATTTGCAAATGACAAGACTTGCTTTCGATCCGCATATTCCTTTGGCGCTGCTGGCGGTGCTGATCGCGGCCGCCCTGGCGATCACGATCTTCAGTATCTGGCGCGGCGCGCGCGGCGCCCTGATGCGGGGGCTGGCCTTCGCCATCCTTTTGTTCGCCCTGGCGGGTCCCATTCTGGTCAAGGAAACCCATGCGGCGCTGCCCGATGTGGTGGCGCTGGTGGTGGACCGGTCGCAGAGCATGGGCGTGGGCGAGCGCGCGGTACAGGCCAATGCGGCGCTGACCGCGCTTCGCCGCGAACTCAAGGCCCAACCCAATCTTGCGGTGCGTGAGACCAGCGTCACCACCACGACCACGGGTGAGAATAACGGCACCCAGGCTTTCCAGGCGCTGAACAATGCGCTGGCGGATGTGCCGCCCAGCCGGGTGGCGGGCGCCATCATCATCACCGACGGCCAGGTGCATGACGCGCCGCAGAATTTTCCCTTCAAGGCACCATTGCATGCCCTGATCGCCGGTCATCATGGCGAGCGCGACAGGAAACTCACCGTCCTCAACGCCGAACGCTTCGCCATTGTCGGGCAGACCGCCCAGATGGTGCTGCGCGTGGACGATTTCGGCGGCGCATCGGACGGCACCGCGGAAGTCACGCTGTCGGTGGACGGCAAGCCGCTCGGCAATCATGTGGTGCAGGTGGGCCAGGAGACCCGCTTGAAAGTGCCGGTCACGCATGAGGGCGAGAATATCGTGGAGGTGGCGGCCGCCCCCGGTCCCTCGGAATTGACGCTGCAAAACAACCGTGCGGTGGTCACCATCTCAGGCGTGCGCGACCGGCTGCGCGTGCTGTTGATCTCGGGCGAGCCACATGCGGGCGAGCGCGTCTGGCGCAATCTGCTCAAGGCCGATCCGTCCGTGGATCTGGTGCATTTCACCATTCTCAGGCCGCCGGATAAGCAGGATGCCACACCCATCGAAGAACTCTCCCTGATCACTTTCCCCACCCGGGAATTGTTCCTGGAGAAACTTCATTCCTTCGATCTGGTGATCTTCGACCGCTATGGCGAGGCCGGCATCCTGCCCATGGCGTATTTCGAGAATATCGCCAATTACGTGGACAATGGCGGCGCCCTGCTGGTGTCGTCGGGAACGGAATTCGCCAAGGACCAGAGCCTTTACCGCACGCCGCTATCGAGCGTGCTGCCGGCGCAGCCATCGGGTGAGATCGTGACCCAAGGCTTCAAGCCGGTGGTGACGCCCACCGGCCTCGCCCATCCGGTGACGCGCAATCTTCCCGGCAGCAATACGGAAAGCGATGCGCAGCCCAGCTGGGGCCGCTGGTTCCGGCTGATCGGCGCCAGCAGCATCGGCGGCCAGACCGTGATGAACGGCCCCGACAACAAGCCGCTGCTGGTGCTCGATCAAGTCAAGAAGGGCCGCGTGGCGGAGCTGATGTCCGACCAGATCTGGCTTTGGGCGCGCGGCTTCGAAGGCGGCGGCCCGCAAGCGGAATTGCTGCGCCGCCTTGCCCATTGGCTGATGAAGGAGCCGGAACTGGAAGCCGAAAGCCTGTCGGCGGCGGTGGTGGACGGGCAGATGGTGGTGACGCGGCGGACCATGGCGCAAGACGCCAAGCCGGTGGAAATGACCTCGCCCGGCGGCAGCCATTCCATCATCACTCTGAGCCGCGTCGAACCCGGTACATGGCGCGGAACCGTGAAAGTGACGGAACTGGGGCTTTACCGGGTGACGGACGGTATCTTGTCGGCGGTGACGGCGGCGGGTCCGCTCAATCCCAAGGAAGTCGCCGACATGCGCGCCACCAGCGACATTCTGGAGCCGCTGGCGAAAGAGAGCGGCGGCTCGGTGCATTGGCTGAGCGATGGCGAGGTGAGCGTGCGCCGTGTCGCTCCGGCGCAAACGGCTTTCGGTTCCAACTGGATCGGGCTTCGCCGCAACGGCGCCTATCGCGTCACCGCGCTGGAGCAGGAGCCGCTGTTGCCCGCTTGGGCGGCGTTGCTGTTGGTCGTCGGCTCGCTCTATCTCGCTTGGCGGATCGAGGGACGCTAGGAGCGCCGGCCAGCAAAAGTGCGAAGCGGTTTTGCGAAGGCCGCGCGCCAAATAAAAAATCAACCCAGTGGTGCGCTGTCGGCGCAGCGCGGATCACCGATCTCCGCACGGCGGATCACGCCCGACAGTTGATCCAGCGAGGCATCGCCGAGCGCCAGGCCCAGCAAGCGGTTGTGATCGACGGGGCCTGGAAAGCGCAACTGGCCGGGTTTGAGTTTCTTAAAGCCCACCCGCGAATAGTAAGGCTCATCGCCCACCAGCAGGATAAAACGCCAGCCTGCCTGGCGCGCTGCGGCGATGCCCGCCTGCATCAGAGAAATACCGATGCCGCGCCCGCGTTGGCTGCTGTCCACCGCCAAGGGCCCCAGAAGCAGCGCATCGCTGTCACCCGCTTTCACCGGCCAGAAGCGCACCGAGCCGCGCAGGATTGCGTCTTCCACCGCCACAAAACTCAAGTCGGCCACGGCGCGCACGCCTTCGCGCAGTCGATAGGCGGACTTGGCGTAGCGGCCCGGCCCGAAGCCCGCTTCCGTCAACGCGTCAATGCGGCCGGCATCGCCTTCGGCTTCCTGCCGGATAGTCCAACCATGCTGCTCTGTTTGCGGCCGCATGCCGTTCGACTACGCGCCGCGCCCGTCAAAGGCAAGACTTACCAGTGCGGAGCGGGCGTTGCGTTGCTTGCAAGTTCGGCCAACCGGCGCGCCGTGGCGGGCGCCGTGTCGGGCGGCGGCGCCGATGGCTGTGCCCAAAGCACGGCCCGCACCTCCAGATTGGGATGGAAATCCACCGTCCCGCCTTCGATCACATAAAGGGCCGTGATGTGAGTGAGCCACCAGACCTTGCGGCTGTAAAGTCCAAACAGCCGGAGCGCCCCGCCGGTCAGCCCCACTTCTTCGTGCAGTTCGCGCCTGAGCGCCGCCTCCGGCGCCTCGCCCCGGCCGATGCCGCCGCCGGGCAGGCGCCAACCCGTCATATAGGTCTGCCGCACCAGCAGGACTTTCCCCTCGCCATCCAGGATAAAGCCCGCCACGCCGAATACCGCGGGGTTGGCCAGGGCCTTGGCGGTCAAAAATAGGCCGGTGAAGACACGAGACATGAGGGCAACCCAAATTCACTGATCTAATGTCATTTTGTAAACGTCTTGATAACCAGCTTTTACTAGCCTCAAACCGCGATTTCGGCGTGTCGCGTCCCCTTGGCCGGCTTTGCGCCCCTATCCGGGGCAACGAATCGGACGCACCCGGATTTGGCGCTTAACGGGGACAAAAGACGCATATGCCGCTGTCGGCTTTCGAGGCGCTCAAGGTTCTGATTGTCGAGGACAATCAGCATATGCGAGTTCTGCTCCGTTCACTCCTGAATTCGATCGGCATCCGCGAGATTCACGAAGCGGGCAACGGCGTCGCGGCGCTGGATGTGCTCAAGGAATTGAAATGCGACCTGGTCCTGTCGGACCTCGCCATGAAGCCGATGGACGGGCTGGAATTCACCCGCGAAATCCGGCTGTCAAAGCGCAGTATCAATCCCTTCATGCCGATCATCATGATCACGGGTCACACCGAAAAGCATCGGGTCGAGGCGGCGCGCGACGCCGGCGTCACCGAATTCCTGGCCAAGCCGATCACGCCGCACAGTCTCTATTCACGCTTAGCCGAGATCGTGGAACGCCCCCGGGCCTTTGTGCGCAGCGAGAGCTATTTCGGTCCCGACCGACGGCGTAAGGCGCTTGAGCATTATGCCGGGCCTTGGCGACGGCATGACGATTTTCAGGATTTGGCGATCCAATGAAAAAGAAAGCGCAGATCATAGCCCCCGAACTCTATCCGCAGATGGTGAGCAAAAGCGATGCCGCCAAGATCTCTCGCGCGCTCCGCGCCAGCGAGACCTTGGCCAAGGGCACGCAGGTGGTCCAGGACGTCGGCGCACAATTGCGCGAAGGCGTGCGCGACTATGTGCGCGAGCTGGAAGAGGCGATCGGCGATCACAAAATTACCGCCGCCAAGGCACATGAGATCAGGGGTTTTGCCGAAACCGTGGGCCTGAAAGCCACTGGCCGCATCGCCGACGGACTGTGCCGCTATTTCGAGGAGATCGAAAAGCTCGGCGCCGAGCCGGACACGGCCGTGGTGGCGCTACACATCTCCGCCATCGTGCGCGCCGCCCATGCCGAGGACGAGGCCAGCCGGATGAGTGATGTGGTGGTCAAGGAATTGGCGGCCCTGGTCCAGCACAAGCTTTCGGAAACCAAGGCGCATCTGGAAAGCTGACCGGCGCCATAAGGAAGCGTTAACAGTCGTAAATGGCTGATTTCGCGCCGGTTCACCCCTCCTTAAGCCCTGCCGTTAATAATAATCGCGAGGTCGCATCTTCCAAAAGGAAAGTGCGGCCGCGAGTTTGATTGCGGGTGGGTGTTCTTTTCATGCTTCAGATTGGCGGCATTGTCGTTCTGTTCGCGTGTGTGTTCGGCGGCTATCTGATGACCGGCGGCTCGCTGGCCGTGGTGTTCGAGGCCCTGCCGCACGAAATTCTCACCATCTTCGGTGCCGCCATCGCCGCCATGCTGATCGCGGGCTCGATGTTTAATCTCAAGAAGATCGGCGGCAGCCTGGGCCAGGTCATTTCCGGCCCGCGCTGGAAGCCTGGCGATTACCGCGATCTGCTGTGCCTGCTTTTCCTGCTCACCAAGACCATGAAATCCAAGGGCCTGATCGCGCTGGAAGCCCATATCGAAAAGCCGGCCGAGTCCTCGATCTTCAAGCGCTATCCCAAGATCATGAAGGATCATTTCGCGCTGGACTTCATTTGCGACACGCTGCGCATGATGACCATGAGCCTGGAAGACCCGCACCAGGTGGAAACCAACATGGAAAAGCAGCTGGAAAAGCATCACCATGAAGCCTTGATCGCCGCCAATGCGCTGCAATCCATGGCCGACGGCCTGCCGGCCTTGGGCATCGTCGCCGCCGTCTTGGGCGTGATCAAAACCATGGGCGCCATTACCGAACCGCCCGCTGTCCTGGGCGGCATGATCGGGTCGGCCCTGGTCGGCACCTTTCTGGGCGTGTTTCTCGCTTACGGCATAGTGGGCCCGATGGGCGCGCGCTTGAAAGCCGTCGCGGACGAAGATTCGCTCTTCTATCACGTGATCCGCGATATCCTGGTCGCGCATCTGCACGGCAATGCGGCACAGGTATCGGTGGAAATCGGCCGTGGCAGCGTGCCGGGCGAATATCAGCCCAGCTTCCTGGAAATGGAAAACGCGCTCAATTCGATCCCGCCCGACGGCGGCTGATACGGGCCGCCAGAAGCCGCGCCTGCTCCCGTCCCTCGGCCATCGAAACAAAGAAGATCGCCAGTCCCCCCGACAGGACGCCCAGCGGCACCGCATCGATCACATCCAGATCGGTGCCGAACACCACGATGCTGCAGACGATCACGCCCGTCAGCTGGGCCATACTTTTCGGCAGCATCCGCAAGTCCCCGGAAGTTCCGGGAGGAGGCTAAGCCGCGGAACCGCGCGGGCAAGAACAGTCTTAATAAAAGGTTAATTTCTTTGGGACCCCCATCTGTCTTCCTCAGGCAAGCCATCGCAAGACGCTCGGCGGACTTGGCCGTCCGCCTCGATCCCCGCCCGCGGCTCCGCTTCGCTGCCCGCTGCGCGGGCGTTCGGCCGGCGAAAGCTCCACTGGAGCTTTTGCTTTTCGGCCTCACGGGGAAGAAATTCCGCGCCAAGGCGCGCTAGGGTTTCTAGTGGTGATCGCTCTGACGGCGGCCCGAACTGGCCGGGAAGCCGCCTTTTTCCAGCCTTCCGCGGATTTCGGCGGCATGTTCGGCGTCGCGCGCCTCGATCACCATGCCCAGGGTGGCGGATTTGGCGGAGAGGCCACTCATCATGCGGTTGTGGGAGACTTCGAGGATATTGCCGCCCGCCTCGCCCACCAAGGCCGCCACCTGCGACAGCGCGCCGGGCTGGTCGGCGATCGCCACATCCAGGCTCAATATCCGGCCTTCCCGGGTCAGTTCGCGCAGGATCACATTCGAGAGCATGCGCATGTCGATGTTGCCGCCGGAGAGCACGATGCCCACCTTGCGACCCTTGAAGAGCGCCGGATTCTTGAGCACCGCGGCGAAGCCGGCGGCGGCGGCGCCTTCGATCACGGTTTTTTCGATCTCCAGCATCATCACCAGCGCCTGCTCTATCTCCGCTTCGCTGACCAAAAAAATGTCGGAGACCAGGGCCTTGACGATTTTGGTGGTGAGCGCACCGGGCTGCTTGACTGCGATGCCTTCGGCGATGGTTTGCGCCGGCGGATCCTCCGTCAAAGGCTCGCCCCGCATCGCCTGGCGCATGACGGGATAAAGATCGGCCTGAGCGCCATAGATCAGCATGTCAGGCTTGAGACCTTTGGCGGCCACCGCCATGCCGGAGATCAAGCCGCCGCCGCCCACCGGCACCACCAGCGTGTCAAGCTCAGGCGCTTCTTCCAGCATCTCCAGCGCCGCGGTGCCCTGGCCCGCGATCACTTTGGCGTCGTCGTAGGGATGAATGAAGGTAAGACCTTCGCGCTCGGCGATGGCGCGCGCGACCTTGTTGGCCTCTTTCAGGCTGGCGCCTTCCTGCACCACGGTGGCGCCGAAATCGCGGGTGTGTTTCACCTTGTTGAAGGGCGCGCTGACCGGCATCACGATGGTGGCGGGAATGCCCAACAGGCCCGCATGATAGGCCACACCCTGGGCATGATTGCCGGCGCTCATGGCGGCGACACCACGCCCCCGCTCTTCGGGCGAGAGTGTTCTGAGCCGGTTGAGCGCGCCGCGTTCCTTGAAAGACGCCGTGAACTGGCGATTCTCGAATTTCAGATAAATGTCGCATCCCGCGATATCCGACAGGGTGCGCGAATGGCGCATCGGCGTGCGCACGATCTGGCCGTCGATCACTTTGGCCGCGGCGCGGACATCTTCTAGCGTCACGGGAAGCGGCTTGGTCATGAAAGTTCAACCCTGGAAATGCCGACAAGCGACCATACGCTACTGTCGATGTCTATTTCGAGTCGGATACAACCGCATCCGCCATCAGCGGTTCTTCCAGGGTCAGATGGTCTTCGACCGCCTTGCGGAAGGCACCGGTCGCCGCCAATGAAATCGCCGCCAGGATAAGCGGCGGCAGGGCGACCCAGCAGACGATGGTCCAGCCATAGGCCTCCAGAAGGCCGCCGGAGATGAAAGAGCCCAGGGCGACAAAACCGAACACCACGAAATCATTGAAGGCTTGCACGCGGGTGCGTTCTTCCGGCCGGTAGCATTCCAGCACCAGGGCGGAGGCGCCCAGGAAAGCGAAATTCCAGCCCAGGCCTAAGAAGATCAACGTGCCCCAGAAATGGCCGACCGTGATGCCGGCGATGCCCGTCACCAGCGCGCAGGCGGTCAGCACCAGGCCCAGCCCCACCATGCGCGGCGCGCCGAACCGCTTGATCAAGGAGCCCGTGAAAAGGCTGGGCGCATACATGGCGATGACATGCCATTGCAGGCCGAGATCGGAGGATTCCATCGACAGGCCGCAAATCTTCATCGCGAGCGGCGCCGCCGTCATGATGAAATTCATCAGCAGATAGCTGATGACACCGCAGATGATGGCGGCGACGAATTTCTTCTGGCGCACGATCTCCGCAAGCGGCCGCCCGCCTTGCGCCTCATCCGCCAGCTGGGGCAGCGAAATGCCCGACAGGATCGCGCCGCAGACAAGCGCCATGCCCGCCTGCGCCAGATAAGAGGCAAGGAACAGATAGGGCGGCAGAAGCTTCATCGTGTAAGTGACAACTTGCGGTCCCAGCACGCCGGCGAAGACGCCGCCGATCATCACAATGGAAAGCGCGCGCGCCCGTTCTTCCTTGGGCGCGCAATCGGCGGCGGCGAAACGGAACGACAGCACCGCCGCCGCATAAGCACCGCCCAGGAACATCGCCGCCACGAAGAGCGGGAAGGAGCCGAGATAAACCGCGAAGGCCGAGATCAAGCCGGCCAGCGAGCCCGCGCCCGTGCCGGTGCGGAACGCCGCTTGCCGGCCGAAGCGCCGCGCGATCGCGCCCATCGGCAAGGTGCAGGACGCCATCCCCACCACGAAGACCGAGATGGGCAATGTCGCCAGAGCTTTCGACGGCGCCAGCATGTCGCCCACGATGGCGGCGGTGGCATAGACGATGACGGAGTTGGCGCTGCCAAAGGCTTGGGCCACGGCAAAGCGGATGACATTGGCGCGTGTCCGGCGCTTGTCGGCCAGGGCATCCTGCATGTCGTCAAGTCTCCGTCCTGAAGCGGCAAATCCGTGCGGGGCGGTTCTACGCGAAAACCGGTGGAAAAGCCGCAAGAAAATCGACGCTTCAGGGATGCGCGCGGGACATGGTGGAAATCCGCGCGCCAGCAGGCTTACTTCTCTTTTGCGTCCTTGGCGCCGGACTGGTTCTGGCGGATGAAGTGCGCGGTGTCATCGTGCAGCGACTTCAAGGAGTCCTCGTTGGCATAAACCATGTGGCCCGAGGGATAATAATGATACTCGATATTGCCCTGCAGCTTGTCGGGTATGGGAAGATGCTGCATCTCGTAGCGACCTTCGAAATAAGGCGTGGCGAGATCGAAGTACCCCCCTGCCACCAAGATCTTCAAATTGGGATTGTTCTTCATGGCCGAGGCGAGGTCGGGCATCAGATTCATGATGCCGGTCTGTGGCTCGCTGGCGCCCGGCGGCTGATGATTTGAGGTCCAATATTTGCTGACATCGACGGAGGGGCGATAAGCGCGGCCCTCGCCATAATGCAGATCCTTGCGCACATAGTCGTTGAACAAGGACACATAGGCTGACGCGATCGACGCCGATTGCGGGTCATAGTCGGCCTCGCGGCTCAAGGGATCGAGATCGGGACCTGAGAAGCGCGTGTCCAGCCGTCCGGTCGTCAGTCCGTCGGCATCCTGCAGCATCTTCTCGAATTGCCCGCCATTCACCCGCAGATTCGACTTCAGGATATAGGCCGCGGGCAGTCCTATGTAATGGGCGAGCTGTTCGGCGATGGCCTGCTTGCGGGCCGGATCGATCGCAGCGCCATCCTGCAACGCCACGGCATAATCGGTGGTGGCGAAATGTTCCACTTCCTTCAGAAAGGATTCGAGAGACGCGGGCCGCGCAGCCCCCAAACGATTGTGATACCAGGCGGTGGCGGCATAGGTGGGCAGCGCCACAATATAGGCCTGATCGGTGCCAGGATTATATTGGGGCGAATCCGCGCTGAGATCGAAATTGAGGATCTGCGACAGCTGGATCACGCCATTGAAATCGACGTGATTGCCGGTTTCCAGGATGTTGACCAGATTGGCGTTGCGCGGCGTGCCATAGCTTTCGCCGAACAGGAATTTGGGTGAATTCCAGCGGCCATATTTGGACAGAAATCCCAGCACGAACTGGCTGAAGGCATAGGCGTCGGGATCGGCGCCAAAGAAGGCTTTTTCCTTGTCCTTGCCTGCGACGCGCGAGAAGCCCGTTCCCGGCGCATCGATGAAGACAAGATCCGAAACATCCAGAAGGCTGTAGCTATTGTCGACCAGCTTGTAAGGCGCGGCTGGAACATGGGCGTCGCCCGGCGTCGAAACCCGGCGCGGCCCGAAAGCGCCCATATGCAGCCACATGGTGGCCGAACCGGGCCCGCCATTGAACAGGAAGGTGATGGGCCGGTCTTTAGCCGTTGCGCCTTTCTTGAAATAGGCGACGTAAAACATCGAGGCTTCCGCCGAGGTCGGGTTGCGGTCACCCAGATCCTGATCGCTTTTCTTGTCCTTGTTCTTGTCTTCGCTTTCCTGTGCGCTGGGCTTGCCCGGATGTTCGCGCCAGGCCGCGTCATCCCAATCCTTGGGATGCACGATGATGGTGCCAGCCGTGGCGCGATAATCGACGCGGGAGCCTTCGACCGTGATGCTGCCTTCACTGTCCACGCTTTCGGGATGAAACAGAACGCCTTGATCCGGTGCGGCGCTGGAGAGCGCATCGGGCTGCGTCGCTTGATTGGTGCTTTCCGGTCTCAGCGGCGAGCTAGCGGCCCATGCGACCGAAGTTGCAGTCAGCAGCGCCGAAAAGCCAAAAACGATTCTGCTCTGTTTCATCATCATTACCCTGTTTGTTCGATGCGGCATCGCTCTTCGCGCGCAATTCCGCGTGAAAGCGAAACCATCGCCGAAGACACGCGCCTTACCCGTGGATTGGGGAAAGAATATGATCGTCTTGGAGGATGCGCCACGCAGCGTGTTTTGCAGCTTTGATTGTCCCGTGGCGGATCAGTTCGACAAACACATGATCCGTTTCGACGAACGCATCATCTACGCCACGAATTTTCTGGTAGCACCGGACGGATTTGAACCGCCGACCAGGGGATTATGATTTGCCCGTCCCAAGAAAACACCAGATGATTTAGGCATTCAAGGCACCCAGAATTTCCAGAATATCGTGTGCAAACAACAGATTACACAATACATCGGACTACCTAGGGCTACAACTGACAACATATGTTGCCACTCGCTCGGTAGAGCCAGCGAGGCGCCTGTCATTATCGGCCCGGTCAATTACTGCTCTGGAATATCCGTTCTATAGGGACGGAATTTCATGGAAAGCAGCTCCCGCTCGATCAGCCTGGCGTCGATGGCAGGCTGAATTGCTGCGTTTGGCGGGCGCAGCTGCCGGACAGCGCCGCCCATGACTATGGCGTTTCGATCCGTCGCGCCTTCAGAGTCTAATATCCGAACATCATTCCACACGCTTCCCATGCAGATCGCGACCCTATCGGCACGGTGATCAAAATCATTTTGCAGATGGACATTGGCAAACACAGCACCACCCGCCGAGAGTCGTTGTCGGGCCAAGTCGAAGAAGGCTCGCGATTCCAAATGCGCCGGAACACGATCGCCATGATAGGCGTCTACCACAATTGCGTCGTAAAAGCTGCGCGACCTTCGAAGGAAAGACTTTCCGTCCGACACATGACATTCGACCGTAACGGGCAGCTTGAAATACTTCCGCGCTATGACAAAAGACGTCGGATCAATATCAATCAACGCCACTTCCAGACCGGATCTCACCAGCATGGTTGCCAGCGTTCCGCCACCGCAGCCAATTACAAGCACGTTGCGAATGTTGTTCTGAAGAATCAGTCCATGTATCGCATGGACATATGACGCCAAACTTGCGCCATTGCGGTCTGCTTCACTTTGGCAGACTCCGCCCTGCTTATACAGCAAGGAACCCGACAGGCGCCTCTGCACGACTTCGATAGTGCCGAGCGCAGACTCGATGACATCCAAGACGATCATTTGGCCGATTGTCCCATAAGTGCGACCAGGCCCTGCAAGATCGAAGCGGGGCTTGGGGGGCAACCGTGAATGACGAGATCGACGGGAATAACTTGCGCGGCGGCTCCCACGACGGCTGGGCTACCGGCGAAGCAGCCGCCGTCGATAGCGCAGTCGCCAGTAGCAACGACCCACTTTGGGCGAGGCATCGCTTCATAGGTTTGTCTCAAGGCATCGCGCATGTTTTTTGTCACTGGTCCGGTAACCATCAACACGTCGGCGTGGCGGGGTGATGCGACAAATCGCAAGCCGAACCGCTCCAAATCATAATATGCATTTGACAGGGCATTAATTTCCAGCTCACAGCCATTGCAGGAACCCGCATCAAGCTCTCGAATGGAAAGGCTACGGCCGAGCCGCGCTTGGGTGGCCCGATTCAGCTGGGATGCCAATTCGGCCAACGCAGCGTCGCCATCACGGCTGAGAGGTTCCGTGAGCGGCGAAGCCATAAGGGCCTGAAACAATAGGCGGCGCATGGATGCCTCTATAGATCGCAGCCGGAATAGGAACAGTTGAACGATTTGTTGCAGAGCGGAAAATCGGCCACGATATTGCCTTCGATCGCAGCCTCCAGCAGAGGCCACTGAAACCACGAGGGATCGCGCAGATGGCAGCGCTCGACACGTCCCTCTCCGTTCAGCCTCAGCCAAACCAGAATGTCGCCCCGGAAGCCCTCCACCAGCGCCATGCCTTCGCCAGCCTGTACGCTGAGCGGTGCATGGATCGGACCGTCCGGAAGGCCGCCAAGAATCTGGTCGATGAGTGATAGGCTTTGCTCAACCTCGCGGATGCGAACCCAGACGCGGGCATTCACATCACCTTCTTGGAATACCGAGACCTCAAAGGACAATTGGTCGTAGGGCGGATAGGCGAGTGCGCGCCGTGCATCAAAATCTCGCCCCGAAGCGCGGCCGACATACCCACCCGCGCCGAACGTCAGCGCCAGGCCCGCCTTAAGGGCGCCAGTTGCAACGGTGCGGTCCTGCAGCGATGTCGTGTTATCATAAAGCGCTACGAGACTCGGAAACCGCGTCCTGACTTCCGTTACCAGCAACTTTAGAGACGACACGCCAGCCAGGTCGAGGTCGCGGGTCACGCCGCCGGGCATGACGCAATCGCGCATGAGCCGATGGCCGAAACAAGCATCCGCCGCGCGGAGAACGCGTTCGCGCAATATCGCACAATGCGCCAGCATTAGTGAGAAGGATGCGTCGTTACAGATCGCACCGATATCACCAAGATGATTCGCCAACCGTTCCAACTCCGCCATAAGCGCGCGTAGCCACTGGGCGCGGTCTGGCGCCTCCATCATGAGCGCGGCTTCCGAAGCACGCGCGAAGGCTATGGCATAGGCGACGGTGCTGTCTCCCGACACGCGCCCCGCCAGCTTGGAAGCGCGGTCGAGATCGGCGCCGCGCATCAAACCTTCGATACCTTTGTGGGTATAGCCGAGCCGCGCCTCCAATCGCACGATGGTCTCGCCATTGGCATGAAAGCGGAAATGCCCCGGCTCGATGATGCCGGCATGAACGGGACCCACGGGCACTTGGTGGATGCCTTCGCCCTCAGCAGACAGAAATGGATAGGGCTCCGGCGCCGCGCCGTCCTGCGATGTGCCGAGCGGATAACGCAACCCCCAATTTCCATGATCGAGCCAAGGTCGCGTATCAATCGCGCCGAGCGGCACCAGGCCAAACAGATCGGAAATCGTCCGCTCCAGCCGGGCGGCCGGAGCATGCAACCGTCCCACGCTGGGGAAGTGTCCGTCCAGACAGGGAAGGCTCAGGACGCTCAGATCGGAACCTGCCATCAGCGCCATGTGCACAACGCCGACATCACCCCATAGGCCCGACAGAGTCCAGCGCCCCTCTACCAACCCATTGATCGCGTCCTGCCACCGATCGGTGCTCACGAGCATGCGTGGCCAGGGATGGTGCCGCTCGACTTGCCGTCCTGTAAGCGCCGCCAGTTCCCTCATGGTTATCCCAGCATCCGCGCGACATGCTGAAACCAGCTGACCAGCACGGGCGGCAAATAGATGCCTGCGATCAGAACCAAAGCGAGATGGGCAAAGATCGGCAGATAAGAAGCCCGCACGGGCGCACGACCATCGGACGGCGCACCGAAAGCAAAGCCCTGTAGCCTTAGCAGCAACGCTCCGAACGCGACCAATAAGCCCAGAACAAGTGCCACGGCCAGAAGCGGGGCGCGCGCAAAAGTCGAACTGACGATAAGGAATTCGCTTGTGAAGATTCCAAGCGGGGGCATACCGGCGATGGCGATAACGCCAAGCACGAGCAACCAGCCGAGCATCGGATGGCTCTCGGTAAGGCCGCGAATTTCCGAGACGCGCTGGGTGCCTTTGACTTGGGCGATGTGACCAACGGTAAAGAAGATCGCCGATTTGGTGAGGCTATGCATGGTCATTTGCAAAAGGCCCGCGAAATTCGCCAGCGCGCCACCCATGCCAAAGGCAAACACAATGATACCCATATGCTCGATGGAGGAATACGCAAACAGCCTTTTGATATCGCGGCGCCGATAGAGCATGAAGGCGGCGAACAAGACCGAAATCAGCCCCACGGTCGCCATCAGGGGACCGGTGGCAATCACGCCCGGGTTGAGTGCCATCAGCATCTTGAAGCGCAAGATGGCGTAGAGGGCGACATTGAGCAGCAGCCCCGACAGCACCGCGGAGATCGGCGTTGGACCCTCGGCATGGGCATCCGGTAGCCAGGCATGCAGCGGCGCCAGACCCACTTTGGTGCCATAGCCCAGGAATAGGAATACGAAAGCGGCGTTGAGCAGACCCGAATCAAAATTGGCGGCGCGCGTCACCAGGATGGTCCAGGTCATGCCCGGAAGGCCTTCGCCTACGACCGGCTGAGCCGCCATATACACGAGGATGGTGCCAAACAGCGCGAAGGCGATGCCGACGCTGGCGAGAATGAAATATTTCCACGCCGCCTCCAATGCTTCATGGGTGCGATAGATCCCCACCATCACCACCGTTGCCAACGTGGCGAGTTCGATCGCCACCCACATCAAGCCAACATTGTTGGCGATGAGAGCCAGATTCATGCCGAACATCATCACTTGATACATGGTGTGATAAAATCGCAGGTAAGCAGGCGTGAGGCGGCCGGTTTCAAGTTCGTGACCGATATAAGACGCGCTGAACACGCTTGTGGTGAAACCGACCAGCGTGTTGAGCACGATAAACACGACGTTGAGATCGTCCACCAGGAAATAAGAGGTGGGTGCGCCGCGCCAGCCGAACAGCGACAGCGCCGCCAATAGGGTCAGAAAACTGGCGAAAATGTTCACCAGCGCAGACAGGCGGTAACCGGGCAATGCTGCCAATACCGGCACAGATAAAGCGGGGATAGCCAGGACGAACGCAATCCCGTTCATGACCGCTCTCCTCGAAAACGGTCCAAGGCGTGAACGTCTACCGTGTCGAAACGCTCGCGGATACGGAACAGGAAGATACCGATCACGATGAAAGCAATGAGGATGGAGAAAGCGACGGAGATCTCCACGACCAGGGGCATGCCCCGTGCGCCCGTCGCGGCCAGAACCAAACCATTCTCCAGCGACATGAAGCCAACCACTTGGCCGACAGCGTTTCTCCGCGTCACCATGATAAGAAGGCCAAGCAGCACAACCGACAGAGCGAAGGCCAGATCCTCTCGCGCGATCAGATTGGCATCAGAGGTGATGTGCAGCATCACCGCCAAAGAAAGGCCAACAAGGGCCAATCCAGCCAGCATGATCGGCCCTATCGCCGCAACCGTCTCAATCTCGCGATGAATACCCAGCTGCACGATCATCCGGTGCAGCGCGACCGGAATGACCACACCCTTGAAGATAAGGGCGATGAAGGCAGTGATGTAGAGATGCGGCGCGTCTTGGATATGCGCCTGCCAGGCAACCGATAGCGAAAGCACTATCGCATGCACGGCGAAGATGTTGAGCAGGGCATAGAGCCGGTCTTGATAAAGCAGCAAGAAACTCACCAGCACCAGGCTACCGGCCAGAAGATGCGCAATGTCGAAATTGAGGCCGTGCATCAAAGCCCCCGCGACACGAACAGAAGAAGCGCGCCGAGAAAACCCAGCATCAGGGCAGCGCCCAGGAAGGTGGGCACACGGAACACGCGCATTTTGGCGATTGCGGTCTCGAATAGCGCCAGCATCGCGCAACCGAAGCCAAGCTTGGCGGCATAGGCTCCCGCGCCCACGCCATATGCGCCGAGCGTCGCGGCGGACAATTCCGGCCGCAGCGATACCATGCCCCAAGGCAGGAAGAGGCAGGCAATCAGCGATAGATAGAGCAGGAGCTTCAGCGAAGACGAAAGCTCGATCAACGCGAGGTGGCGGCCGGAATATTCCAGCACCATTGCTTCATGAACCATGGTGAGTTCCAGGTGTGTGGCGGGATTGTCCACCGGGATACGGGCATTTTCCGCAATCCCAACCATCATCAGAGAAACCAGTGCCAAACCCAAGGTCACGCGCAAGCCAACATTGGGTGAAACCATGAAAGCGGCGATGGTGGAAAGCTGGGTCGAGCCCACCAGCAACGCCAGCGAGAAAACAATCATGATCATGGCCGGTTCGGCGAGAGAGGCGATCATCATTTCACGGCTTGCGCCGATGCCGCCAAAGCTTGTGCCCACATCCATGCCTGCCAGAGCGAGGAAGAAGCGCGCGCTGCCCAGAAGCGCCACTATTGCAATGAGGTCGGCCGTCCAATTGAACAAAAGGCCGGTTGCGAAAGTCGGTACCAAGGCGGCAGCCACCCAGGTAGCAGCGAAGATCAGATACGGTGCGGCGCGAAACAGCCAGGACGCGTTCTCCGCAAGAACCGTCTCCTTGCGGACCAGCTTCAACAGATCACGATAGGGCTGAAGCACAGGCGGGCCACGGCGGCGCACCAGCCGTGCCTTGATTTTGCGAATGAGGCCAGTCGCCAGAGGCGCCAGCGCCACCACCAGCAGCATCTGGAGAGCTTGGACAACGAGATCGCGGATCAATGCCATATCGCGATTACCAGCAGAAGGATCACCAGCGCCGCGAACACCAAACTCAAATAGCGGCGAATGGTGAGGAATTGCAGCACATTCAACCGGTCGGCAACGACGCGCACGCCCTCTACGATGGGCAGATAGAGCGTATTCCACACGAGGTCGTCCAACTTCACCTGAAGCCGGGCCGGCGCCATGTCGCCGGGGGAAGGCATCTCGACTTGCTCGCGCGCGCGAAACAGCAAGGGCCCGAACACGCGGCGGATAGGTTGAGCGAAGCTGGCCGCGGTGTACTGGGCCTCTGGACTCAACAAAGGAAAGCCGCAGGCCCAAATCGGCGCGCGCCGTGTCACCTTCGAGGCAAGCCGATGGATCGCGTAGGCAGCGAGTGAAGCCGAGGTGGCGATGAACAAGAACACCAACAAGCCGTTATAAGAACTGCGCGCTTTGCTGATCGGGATCAAGGACAGCCAGGCAACAGAAGATTGCTGCGGCATGTGTGTGCCGAGCAGGCTCTGTGTCACGGGCGCCATCAAGTCGATCACATAGCCGGGCAGGATGCCGACCAGGAGGCACAATACCGCAAGTGCCAGCATCACGCCGCGCGACCAGAGGTCCGTTTCTCTCGCCTCGGCGGCTGTGTTGCTGCGCGGACGGCTGAGGAACGTAATCCCGTAAAACCGCACGAAACAGCCAGCAGCGAGCACGACCGACAGAGCCAGTAACGCGCCGGTCGCCGGTACGAACAATCGGAGCCCCCATTGAGGAAGTTCGGGCGACAGAAGGATCGTCTGAAAGGTCAGCCATTCCGAAACAAAGCCGTTCCAGGGTGGCAGAGCCGAGATGGCGGCAGCTCCGCCCAGAACGGCCAACGCCGTCACGGGCATGCGGTGGATAAGCCCGCCCAACTTTTCCATGTCTCGTTCGCCGGTTGCTGTCAGCACGGCGCCGCTGCCAAAGAACATCAGGCTTTTGAAAATGGAATGATTGAAAGCGTGAAATAACGCGGCCGTGAACGCCAGCGCGGCTGCGGCGCCGAAATGGTTGGCCCAGAAGGATAGTGCGAGCCCCAACCCGATAAAGATGATGCCGATATTCTCGATTGTGCTGTAAGCCAGGACACGCTTTATGTCCGTCTGGAACAAAGCATAAAGCACGCCCATCAGTGCCGTGGCGCCGCCCAGCAGGATCACGATCAAGCCCCACCACCATTGCGGCGGTCCGGCTAGCTCGAACAGGATGCGGATGACGGCATAGACTGCGACCTTGGTCATCACCCCGCTCATGAGGGCCGAGACATGGCTGGGCGCGGCAGGATGGGCCAGCGGTAGCCAGACATGCAGCGGTAGAATTCCTGCCTTCGATCCCGCACCGAGAAGAGCGAGCAGCAGCACCAACGAAGCATAAGACGTAGGAAGGCTCTGATTGCGCATTGCTGCGAAAGCGTAGTGACCATCCGGACCTGCCAGGAGACCGAAGGCGAGCAGCAGCGCGAAGGTGCCAAGACTAGCCATCAGAATGTACACATAACCGGCGCGCCGATTGTCCTCGTCTTTATGATGTGACAGCACCAACGCCCAAGACGTAAGCGACATGAATTCCCAGGAGACGAGGAAGGAAAACGCGTCGGCAGCCAGAAGCACCAGATTCATGCCCGCCAGAAAGGTTGGAAAGAATGGCAGCACGCGGTGCGGCGATTGTTCGTGCCGGCCGTAACCCAACGCATAAACACTGGCGGCTAGACCACCCAAATTGACGATGGCGAGGAAGAACGCCGACAGCGGATCGACCAGAAAGTTGGCCCCGATCCAGGGCAAACCCAGTGGAAGCACCACGGGCGGAGACGGCGCGGCACCGATGCCGATGCCGGCGATTACACACATGACGGCGGAAACAATTGCCGTGGCGCTATAAACGATTGGCGATGCAATTCGATGCGATTTCAATAAAACGGCGATAGCCGCCAGCGCGAGCAGGATGAGGATGCACCACAGCAAGACACCGGCTTGCATGATGCCCTCTATTCAGCCGCCGGCATCGGAACGGCGTCGTTGGATGTGCGCGGACGATTTGTCCGCAAGGCCGCCACGGCCTTAAGCCGGACGCCCCGACCACCGCCTTGGCTCACGCTATTATCCCCGATCAGTTCTATGCCGGCCGCATCGAGTGCCGCGATCAACTTGGTAAGGGAATCCACGGTGCCCCGGATCACGCCATCGCTGGCTTCCATCCGTTGGATGGTCGGCAAGGAAAGGCCGGCCAATTCGGCGAGTTGCCGCTGATCGACATTTGCGAGCGCGCGGGCGGCGCGAAGTTGGGATGCGGTTATCATGTTTCACACATCAATCTTGATGTATTCCAGACCATATATAATGTTTACAAGCTATCTTCTAAAGGTTCAATATTCCTTGCTAACGGCAACGGAAATGAAGTCCTGCCTAGTAGGGCCGCCAGTGCACCACCCGTTGTTCACGGACAAAAGCACCGGGTGGCGTATGGACGTAGGAGGTCTGTAATGAAGATCTTCGGTCCGGCAGTTGCCGGCACCGTCATGCAGCTTATCGCGGTAGGGCTCATGACGGTCCTGTTCTATCTTTTGGCACGCGCGCGCTATTTTTCATTGGGCTGGCCGCGCGCCGTTCGCGATGAGGAAAGCGGTTGCCGAGCCACGGCTTCTCTTGTGCGCCTTTCCTATTTGACGACAGCCGTCGGTGTGGCTCTGACAGACAATCGTCTCATCACCCGAACGACGTTCGGCGCGCGTCGTCAAACATTGAAATCAAGCGGAGAGAAGGGGAATGCGTTGCTACTTCATGCGAAATGGGCATATCGCTGCCGTTGAAGTTCTAGAAGAGGGAAGCGACGATAAGGCGGCCATCAAGCAAGGCAGCGCCCTTTTTGTTGCCCGCTTGCGGCAAGGATTTGAAGGCTTCGAGATTTGGGACCGAGAGCGGGTGGTTTTTCGCTATCCCGAGGAAGACGGGTTGACCGGACCGACCTCAGGAAATGGAAAACCATCGCGAGTACCGCCGTCCAGAGGCGGCGGGAAAAGTAGCTTGCCGCTACATCCCTAAGGAACAGGTCGTTGAAAACTGGCGGAATTTGAGCCGCGAACGGCGCCTCAAAAACGCAACCACGGCCAGATGAGATTTGTTGCGCGTAACGATGGATCGAAGTCAGCTAGAGGCCAAAGGGATTATGAGAATGGTAGCTCCACGGTAGCCCCGCTCAGTCCTGAAAATGCGAAGTTACTGATTAAGCTGGTAGCACCGGACGGATTTGAACCGCCGACCAAGGGATTATGATTCCCCTGCTCTACCGCTGAGCTACGGTGCCGAGCCAGAAGGACGGTCCTTTGGACCGTGGGGCGGGGATGTAGGAGGCCCCGCCCTTGCCTGTCAAGATTGGGCGGAAAATAAGGAAAAACCGCTATTCGGCGGCGGTCTGAACCAGCTCAGCCGCCTTGATCCAACCCCCGCCTAGCACCCGGCTATCCTGATAGAAGACACACGCCTGGCCGGGGGCGATGGCGTCTTCGGCCGCCTGAAGTTCCACCCGCGCCCCGCCGCCCGCCGACCGCTCCACCCGCGCCGCCACCGGCGGGCGCATGGAGCGCACCTTGACGGCGCAATCGACCGCGCCGTCCACGTCCGCGAGCCAATTGACGTTCTTGAGATGAATGACGCGTGACGCCAGCGCCGAGCGCGGCCCTACCACCACACGGGCCCGCGCCGCATCCAGCTTCAGGACGAACAAAGGCTCTTCGTTACCGGAAAGGCCCAAGCCTTTGCGTTGGCCTACCGTGAAATGAATGATGCCGTCGTGGCGGCCCAACACTCTGCCCGTCTGATCCACGATCTCGCCGGGCCGCGCCGCATCGGGGCGCAGCTTCTGCACGATGCCGGTATAGCGGCCCTCCGGCACAAAGCAGATGTCCTGGCTGTCCGGCTTGTCGGCGGTGACGAGATTGAGTTCGGCCGCCAGCGCGCGCACCGCGCTTTTTTCCATGTCGCCTAAGGGAAAGCGCAGATAGTCGAGTTGCGCGCGCGTGGTCGCGAACAGGAAATAGCTCTGGTCGCGGCTTTTGTCGTGCGCCGCATGCAACTCGGCGCCGCTTGCGCCCTCGACCCGGCGGACATAATGGCCGGTGGCCATCGCTTCGGCGCCAAGCTCGCGCGCCGTATCCATCAGGTCGGCGAATTTCACTTTTTCGTTGCAGCGGACGCAGGGGATCGGTGTTTCACCCCGCGCATAAGCGTCGGCGAAATCGGCGATCACGGATTTGCGGAAGCGGCTTTCATAATCGAGCACATAATGGGGAATGCCGATGGTCTCGGCCACGCGCTTGGCGTCGTAAATGTCCTGGCCCGCACAGCAGGCGCCTTTCTTCTTCTGCACCGTGTCGGGATAAAGTTGCAGCGTCACGCCGACCACGTCATGGCCCTGGCGTTTCAAAAGCGCGGCGGTCAGCGAGGAGTCCACGCCTCCCGACATCGCCACGACGATTCTCTTCATGGTCGCACGGCCGGACGCGAAACCACGGCCCCTCGCCCGCGGGACGACGGTACTGGGGGCCGTACTTTCGCTGGCCGATGCTCCGGGCTGACAGCGCTCATGCGCGGGCTTATAGGCGCGCGGAAAAGGAACCGCAATGAAAGGCGATCAGCCGCCCGATGTTGGCAGATAACTCAGCAGCGACAAATGGTTAAGCCCGGCCGTCATCTGCAAGGCCGCCTGCAGCGCGGTCTGGTTCAAGGACAGCTGCGTGGCGGCAGTGGCCATGTTGGTGTCCTGGATGTTGGAGATGAAGCCGGAATAGAGCGTTTTCAGCGAGGTTTGTTGGCTCTGGGCATTGGTGAGCGCGGTATAGACATAGCCGTTCTGCGCCGTCGCGGTGTTGAGATTGGTCGCAACGGTGTTCGTGGCCGCGATCTGGTTGGTGAGATAGGTGTTCTGCGCCTGGGAGAGATTACCGCTGCCGGAGAAATTGCCACTGCCGCCGGCGTCGAATTGCGCAATGCTCTGAAGCTCCTGCATCAAACCCGTGGCAACATCGGAGGCGGTGACGCCATAGGTCACAACCTGACCATCGGCCACCTGCACCGATTTCTTGTCGGTGCCGTTGGTGAAAGCGGCGCCCGCTGACGGCAGGGCCGCCAACTGCGACAGGGTGGACACCGACACAGGCGCCGTGTCGGTCTTGCCGCCGCTATAGATATAGTCGCCATTGGCGTCCTTGGTGTTCAGGATGGACACCGCCTGATCGAAGATGCTGGACACCTGATCCATCAAAGTCGATGGGTCGTTGTTGGCGACGGCGTCGGAGACCGCGGTCTTCAATTGACCGGCGAGACTCGACAAAGCCGTCAACTGCGTGTCCTGCATGTCCGTCTGGGTGGTGGCGAGGCCGGTGGCGGTGGCATAGGCGCCATTGCGGGCATTGGCGGAAATGGTCGCCTGCAACACCTGCGCCTGGCTGCCGAAACCCGCATAGGTGGTGGAGACCACGCCGGAGGCGATCTGCTGCTGGGTTTTGTCCAGCGCGGAGCCTGCCTGGTTGATCTGAGCCAGGAAATAAGCGCTCTGCTGCGCCGTGGCGATGCGATCGATGCTCATCGTGAGTCCTTACTGGATCTGCAACAGCGTGTTGTAGAGCTGGTCCACCACGGTCAGAAGGCGCGCGCCGGCGCTGTAAGCCTGTTGATAGGTGGTGAGGTTGGTCAGCTCTTCGTCCAGGTTGACGCCGGAATTGGAGGACATGCGCTGCTGCGCTTCCTGCAACCGGTCGTCCTGGGTGGTCTGGTTGGTGGTGACGGCGTTCGATTGGGTCGCGACATTCTGATAGAAGGCCGCGGCATAATCCGCCAGCGAAGAGGTCTGGGCGCTGATGCCGCCGGCCGCGTTGAATTTCTGAGTATTGGTGATGACATTCTGCAGCGCGATGGCGCCGGAATTGTCGCCAGCCGAAACGATGGTGCTGCCCGCCACGCTGGATGAAGTGATGGCGGGCGTGGCGAAGCCAATCTGCTGCGGCGCATTGGCGATAGCCGAATTGACCGAGAAGCCGGCTGCCTGATTGGCCAGATTGTTGTCGCCGATACCGAACAGCTGGGTGAAGCTGATGCCGGTGCCGCCGCGCTGGGTGGTATCGCCCGTGACATTGAGCTGATAGCCGGCATAAAGCGGCGACGTGGCGGTGGAGACCGAACCGTCACTGTTCAAAGTGAAGTTCGCGGCCCCGCCCATGGCGGTGTTAAGGGCGCTGATGACATTGCCCACCGTCTGGCCGGCGCTGGTGGTGACGCTGACTTGCTTGACGATGTCGCCGTCGGGGCCCTTGAGCGACAGCGAGATCACGCCGCCGGCCGCCAGGCCGCTGGAATCCGACGCCGACAGGCCGGTCGCCAGGATGGAGGGCGAGGCAGCATGGAAGAGATCGTTCAAGCCGAAGAATTGTGAGAAGCCGGTACCGCCACGCGAGGACGGCGTGGTGGCGTCATCTTGCGTGAGGATGCCGTTGCCGCCGGTGGCGGAGACGGAGAGTTGGCCGTTGCTGAAGCTGGCGCTGCCGTTGGAACCCAGGGCGCTGTTCAGCGCCGTGGTGAAGCTGCCGATGGTCGAACCGATGGAAACCGACGCGCCACCATCGACCGACAAGGTGCCGGCGCCGAAATCCACATCGATGCGCGAGACCAGCACACCGTTGGGATCGGTGACCGCAATGGTGGTCTTGCCGGAAAAATTCAGACTGTCGCCCGCGAGCAAGCCCGTGTCGCGGCCCGAGAGCGACGTCGGCGGCGGATAGGCGGCGTTGGCGTTGGCCTGGGCGTTGAAGGCGTTGGCGGTAGCCTGGGCGAAATTGCCCAGGCTGGAGGCAAGCCCCCCCAAGGTCTGATCGCGCATGTCGATCAGGCCCTTCATCGAGCCGCTGGAAAGGTGCGGATCCAGTGCGATCGGCTGGCCGATCATCTGGCCGGAGAGCGGATTGTAATCCTGGATCTGCACATTGCCGTAAGTGCCGTTCTGGGTGCCGCCGGAATAGCTCAACATCGCATAGGTGTTGCTCACCAGATTGATGCCGTCGGTGGTGGTGACATTGACGCCGCCATCGGCCTGCTGGTTGACGCGGATGCCCATGGTCTGGCTGAGCGTATTGAGCGCGACATCGCGTTGGTCGGCCAAGGCGGAGGAATCGCCGCCCATGGCGGTGGCGTTCTTGATCTGCTGATTGAGCTGATAGATCTGTTGGATCAGCGCATTGGTGGACGGGACGGCGCTGACGACCTGCTTGTCGACCTGGGTCTGCAGGCTGGTGATGGTGCCATAGACGTTGGAAATCTGCGACGCCACATTGCCCAGGGCATTGAGCACGCTGGTGGCGCTGGCCGACGAACTGGGGGCCTGCGAGGCCAATCCATAAGCGGCGGAGAGGTTGGTGAGCCCGGTCGCCAGCGACTGGTTGTCGCCCGGGCCGCCGAGAAGGCCGTTCAACTGGGTGAACATGCCGGCCATGGTGTCAAACTGCGAAGACGTGCCGTTGGCGGCGAGATTTTCCGATTGCAGAAACTGATCGACCACGCGCTGGACATTGGCGATATCCACGCCCACCAGCTGGCCGTTCATGGCCAGCGTCTGCTCATTCACCACCCGGCGCGCATAGCCGGACGTGTTGAGGTTGGCGACGTTGTTCGACACCACGCCCAAGGCCGCGCTGTTGGTCTTGAGCGCGCTAAGCGCGCTGGCGGCTATTCCGTTGAGGCTCACGGGCCGAAATTCCAAATGCTTTGTTGCCGGCAGATAATGTCGCAAGCCTCATGCCATGACCGCCCGCGCATCCCGAGCCCGGAAATCAAGGCTTTCCACGACATTCCGGGTTGACGCCAGGGCGGCAGAGTTTGCCGGTCTGGGCATGAACTGCCCGTCCTTTGTGCTTGGGAGAAACCCTTGAAAGCCCGGAAATGGCGGAGAATCCGCAGCGAATTCTGTGGTCCAGCCCTTGCTTTGTCCGATGCGGAACCATGGCTGCGCCTTTTGCGTGGTCATCGCAATGTTTTGGATCTGAATCGTGTCGGCGCCTTCCATTTCACCCGCCTTGGCCTTAGGCAACAGCGCGCAGGCGCCTGTCGCCCCGGGCGCGCCCGGCGATGCCGACACTTCGCCTTTCGCCATGCTTCTGGCGGCGATCACGGCGGCAGATCCCGCATTGCAGACGGCAGCTGAGTCCGCCACCGGACAGACGCAAGGCGCTGTGCCCCCACAAGCCGCCAATGACGATGTTAGCGACGCGAGTGACCTCGCCGATGCCGCGAGCGATTGCGATGCGAATGCCCTGCGGCCCCCAACCGTCAGCGAAGCCGCGCCTTCGAAAAGCACCGGCAACCCCAACAAGAAAGCCGAGCCGGACAAGAACAGCATCGGCGCATCCACCGATCCGTCCACGCTTCAGACGCAAATCCTCGCAATGCAGTCTGCTCCCCAAGCGCCCCAGGCGGCGGTGCAGACCCAGACCGTCGCCAATGACGACAGCGAGCAAGACATCTCCGCAATTGGCGATCCGCACGGCGGCAGCGCGCCGGTCACGCCACCTGGTTCAGGGTCCAGGGCCACGCCGGCCCAGCCCGCTATCGCGGCCAACGGCACCCAGAAGCCGGCCACGCCAGCCATTCCGGCCACACCTGCCGCACCTGCCGCACCTCGGGCCATCGCCGCCAGCCAAGATGACGATGACGACGACACAGATGTCGAAGAGCCTAACAGTGCCGCCGCGTTCGACCAGGCGATGGCGGCGTCACACATGCATGCCGCGGCCAGATCCAATCCGCTCCCCACCACAGAAGAAAGGCCCGCAGCGAGCGAGCCCGCAGCTGCGGCCACGCCACCGGCGTCAGCACCAGTGGACAACGACACGGACACGGCCCCGCCGGAAAGCCAGGCGCTGGTAGCGAATGTGACGCCCCCGACCAACGCGCAACCGCAGTCGGACCCGGTGATCGATGCGGCCATAGCCACACCGCCAAAAGCCGACGTGAAGCCAGCCAACAAGTCCGCACAGACTTTCCAGGCCGACGCGACATCGCAGGGCGATGCTCCCGCAAAAACTTCGATCCAAGCTTCTGGCGCGGATGCGGCCGTCGCGACGGCCGGTCCCGACAACAGCAAACCCGCTCACGCATTGCCGCCCCAGGCGCAGTCCGACGGGCCACAGGCGATGCCTCAAGCGTCGCCACATGCGATCGCCAACGCAGCGTCAGAAAGCGCCGTGGCAATCAATCTCGGCAGTGGCTCCAACATCCAGAGCGGGCTCACATTGCCGGTGCATGTGACCAACCATGACTCCAGCGACCAGACCAGCACGCCTACGACCGCGCCCAATACCGATGCGCTCGCGGTTTCCATCGCCGCTCGTTTGGTGGGCGGCGCCAAGCAGTTCGATATCCGCCTCGACCCGCCAGAACTGGGCCGGGTGGAAGTGCGCCTCTCCATCGATGCCAGCGGCAAGACCCAGGCGCATTTGACCGCCGACCAGCCGCAGACCGTGGCGCTGCTGCAAAAGGATGCGCCAAACCTGACGCGCGCCCTGCGCGACGCTGGCTTGGACGTTTCCCAGAATGGGTTGAACTTCTCGCTCAAAGGCCAGGGCCAGAACCAAGGCGGCCATAACGGCAATCTCGGCACGCCTTCGCGCAGCATGGCATTGCCTGCCGTAGCGCAGAGCGTCGATGCCGCCCCGTCAAGCGCAACTCTTCCATCATCCCTGCTGGGCCGTGCCCGGCTCGACATTCACGTCTGAGGCTTAAGCCATGACCACCACCACGCCGGCGACTTCCACTCCCAACGCCAACGGCACGCAAAGCTCCGGCAATGCGCTGGGCCAGCTGTCGAGCAATTTCTCGACCTTCCTGACGCTCTTGACCACCCAGCTCAAGAACCAGGATCCCACCAGCCCGATGGACTCCAATCAGTTCACCCAGCAGCTGGTGGAGTTCAGCCAGGTCGAGCAGCAGATCAACACCAATACCAACCTCAACACCCTGATCACCCAGGGTCAGAGCCAGATCGGCTCTTACGCCACCTCCTATCTCGGCAAGTCGGTCTCGATCACCAACGGCAACGCCTCGCTTGCCAATGGCAAGGCGACATGGGTCTACGGACTGGGCACCGCCGCATCGCAGACCACGCTCACCGTGTCCAACGCCAACGGCAAGGTGGTCTATACCGGTCCCGGCAACACCGCGGCGGGCAACAACCAGTTCAACTGGAACGGCAAGGACACTAACGGCAACCAGCTCGCCGACGGCACTTACACGCTCGCGGTCAGTGCGACGGCCGCCGACGGCTCGCCGGTGACCACCAATGTCGCCAGCGCCGGCGTGGTGAGCGAGATCGACATGACCTCGGGCACGCCCAAACTTGTAATCGGCAACATGGAAATCGGCCTTGGCGACATCGCCAATGTCGCGAACACGGCAAGCAGCACGAACTGATTTGTCACATCACGGGCGCCAAGAAGGGGCGCTTTAAACGCTGCGGCGGCGGACGAAGTTCAAAACCCGCGCAAGGAAATGGAAAATGTCTCTCTACGGAGCCCTCAATATCGGCGTCGCCGGCCTTTCTGCGAATAGCCAGGCCTTGAGCGCCACAGCGTCCAACATCGCCAACGTCAACACGGTGGGTTACAAGGAAGCGACCGCCAGCTTCTCGACCTTCCTCAACGCCACCACCGGTGTCGGCAACAATTCTTCCGCCGGCGTCGCCTGCTCGGTCGGTCAGGACATCACCACTCAGGGCCTGCCAACCACCACGTCGTCGGATACCGATCTATCGATCTCGGGCAACGGCTTCTTCGTGGTCGCGCCCAATCCGGACGGCAGCGGGCCGCGCGAATATACCCGCGCCGGCAGCTTTAGCCCCGACGTGAACGGCAATCTGGTCAATGCCGCGGGCCTTTATCTGATGGGCTACAAGCTCGATGCGTCGGGCAATGTGCCCACCGACGCCAGCGCGCTGAGCCTGGTCAACACCACCTCGATCTCTGGCGCGGCCCAGGCCACCAGCAATCTCTCGGTGCAGGCCAATTTGAACGCCACGTCCACGGTGGATGCGGGTTACACCGCCGGTGACATGACCAGCGGCACAGTCGCGCCGGATTTCACCCGCACGGTGAACGTGTTCGACAGCCAGGGCGGCAGCCAGCCCATCACCTTCTCCTTCATCAAGACCGCGGCTAACACCTGGGCCTATGAAGCGAGCTATGCTGGCGCCGCCAGCAATCTGACCGCGACCGGCCCGATCTCGGAAGGCACGATCGCGTTCAATTCCGACGGCACCTTGGCCAACGTCAACGGCGCGTCTCCCGCTTCGGGCACCATCTCGCTCACCGTTCCGTGGGATGTCACCACCTCCGGCCTCCAGCCACAGACCATCTCGCTCAATCTGGGTTCGGTGGGCGGCAGCGACGGCCTCACCCAGGCGGATGCGCCTTCGGTCTTGGTCGGCACCAACATCGACGGCACGCCCTATGGCAGCGTCACCGGCGTGACGGTGGCGAAGGACGGCACCGTGACGGCGCAATTCTCCAACGGCCTGTCGCAGGACGTCTACAAGATTCCGCTGGCTACCTTCACCAATCCCAACGGGCTCGGTCAGATCACGGGTAACGCCTATCTCGTCACCAAGGCCAGCGGCGCGCCCAACATCAACCTGGCGCAGTCGGGTCCGGCGGGCTTCATCCAGTCGAAATCGCTGGAAGGATCGACCGTCGATCTCGCCACCGAGTTCACGAATCTGATCACGACTCAGCGCGCTTATTCGGCGTCGGCGCGCATCATCACCACCGCGGATCAGATGCTGCAGCAACTCGAGCAATTACCGACCAATTGATGAACAAGGGAACCCCGCGAAAAGCCAATAAAACCGGGCTTTTCGCGGGCATTCTAAGAAGCGTTTTATCGGTTCATTTACCACGGCTCTTGGCCTTTTTTTAAAGCCACTGGCGCTATTTTCGCGATGGTCGTGGTTTGGGAGTAGCGTAATGATGGAAGAGCGCAAAGGACGTGTGAGCTATGTCATCGGCCCCGATGGGAGTCCGCTGACGCTCGCCGATCTTCCGCCGCCCACCACGCGGCGCTGGGTGATCCGGCGTAAGGCCGAAGTCGTGGCTGCGGTGCGCGGTGGATTGCTGAGCCTGGATGAGGCTTGCCGCCGTTACACGCTGACGGTGGAGG
This sequence comes from Rhizomicrobium sp., assembly GCA_035605955.1. Taxonomy (GTDB): domain Bacteria; phylum Pseudomonadota; class Alphaproteobacteria; order Micropepsales; family Micropepsaceae; genus Rhizomicrobium. The sequence continues at coordinate 53,978 of DATNGI010000089.1, read as the reverse complement.
AATTCCTCGCCTGGCAGCATGCGATCGATCGCTTTGGTTTGGCCGGCCTCCGCGCCACCAGAGTGCAGCAGTATCGCAACTGAGGCCTGGTAGAAGCCCGCAGGCGCACGAAGCAATTAAACAGATTCTTCGTGCGACCAGAATCTAGCAGTATCGCAATTAGACCGAGCGTCGCGAAAACGCCGAAGGTCTTAAGAAAAGCTTTCCATGGCGCGGAAAATGTCCGCGCACATGCTTAAGCCAAATTTTACCACAAACGCGGCAATGTTTGCCTAGCAGGAACGGTTCCTGGCTGGGAGGATTTGCTCGTGCCCGAGTTTTTCAAGGCGGTCGGTGCCGCGCGCTTTGGCGTGATGGCTGGCGTCGCTGCTGTGCTGACGGCGTTCTTTTTGTATATCGCCGGCGCGATCACCGAACCGCCCAAGACCATTCTGTTCGGCGGATTGGAGCCGCGTGACGCCGCCGCCGTCACCGCCAAGCTCGACGGCATGAATGTCAAATATGACGCCAAGGAGGATGGCACCATATTGGTGCCGTCCGATCAGGTGACCAAGCTGCGCATGGCGCTGGCGCAGGACAATCTGCCCGCCGCCGGCGTGGGCTATGAGATTTTCGACAAGTCCGACGCCTTCGGCACCACCGCCTTTGTGCAGAACATCAATCGCCTCAGGGCACTGGAAGGCGAATTGTCGCGGTCGATCCAGACCATTGACGGGGTGGAAAGCGCGCGCGTGCACCTGGTTGTGCCGGAACGGCAGATCTTTTCCCGCGACGAGCAGTCGCCATCGGCCTCGGTGGTGGTGAAGACCCGCGCCATGATGGGGCGCGGCCAGGTCGCCGCCATCCAGCATCTGGTGGCCGCCGCCGTCGCTTCGCTTGTGCCGGACCGCGTCGCCATCGTGGATGATCGCGGCAATCTTCTGGCCGGCGGTGACGACAAGAGCGGCCCCGATGCCGCCGCCGCGGGCCAGGAACAGAGCACTACCGATTACGAGGACCGGCTCCGCCAGCGCATCGAATCTATCGTCGCCAGCGTGGTAGGCGCGGGTCATGTCCGCGTCCAGGTCGCCGCCGACATGAATTACAATCACACCTCCACCACGTCGGAGAGTTACGATCCCGACAGCAAGGTGATCCGCTCCACCCAGACGGTGGAACAGAATGCCTCCGACACCAATGGTTCGAGCCAGGCCGCCGTATCGGTCTCGAATGCCCTTCCCAACGCCGCCACCAATGGCGCCGCCACGCCGGGAGACAGCAGCAAGTCCAACTCCGGCCGCACGGAAGAGACCACCAATTACGAAATCTCCAAAAAGGTCACCACTTCGACCCAGGATGGCGGCGAAGTGAAGCATCTTTCCGTCGCCATTGTGGTGGACGGCACCGTCACCGGCAGCGGCGCCAATGCGTCTTACAAGGCGCGCACGCCCGCCGAAATGGCCCAGATCACCAGCCTGGTGAAATCCGCCATGGGCTTCGACCAGGCCCGCGGCGACCAGGTGCAGGTCACCAACATGGCGTTTGCCCGGCTCGACATCGCCGAGGGTTCACCCGCCGCCAAACCGCTGTTGGGTCTGGATGCCGCCTATTGGTTCAAGATCATCGAAGCGGCAATCATGTGCGTGACCGCGCTTCTGATCGGCCTGTTCGTGGCGCGACCCTTGATCAACCGCATGTTCGCGCCCAATCCGCCGTCCGCGCATCCGGGGGCGACCCAGATCGCCAACGGTTCGCCCGTCACCGGCGCCCTGCCCGCACCCGGCCACCAGACGGCGATGGCAGCAGGCTCCGACGGCATGCTGGCACCCATCAAGATTCTCCCCGCCCAGCCCGGTATCGATCTCAGCGAGATCGAGGGCCAGGTGCGCGAGTCCTCCAGCAAAAAAATCGGTGAAGTGGTCAACGCGCATCCGGAAGAAGCGCTGGCGATCATCCGCACCTGGCTGCATCAACCGGTGTAATCCATGGCAAAAGTCGCCAAACCTCCCATCAAAGACGATATCCGCGCCCTCTCCGGCGCAGAGCGCGCCGCCATCGTGATGCTGTCCTTGGGCGAAGATCATTCCGCCAAGCTCTGGTCCATGATGGACGAGGACGAGGTCAAGGAAATCTCCCAGGTGATGTCCAATCTGGGCGCCATCTCCTCCAGCGTGATCGAGAAACTTCTGATCGATTTCGTTTCCCAGATGTCGGGCACAGGTTCCTTGATGGGCTCCTATGAGTCCACCGAGCGGCTAATCGCCCGCTTCCTGCCTGGCGACAAAGTCTCCCAGATCATGGAAGAAATCCGCGGCCCCGCCGGCCGCACCATGTGGGACAAGCTCGCCAATGTGAATGAGAGCGTCTTGGCGAACTATCTCAAGAACGAATATCCCCAGACCGTTTCGGTGGTGCTGTCCAAGATCAAGCCGGAGCACGCCGCCCGCGTGCTGGGCGCGCTGCCCGAGGAATTCGCGCTGGAAGTGGTGCAGCGCATGCTGCGCATGGAAAGCGTGCAGAAGGACATACTGGACAAGGTCGAGCAGACCTTGCGCACCGAATTCATGTCCAATTTGGCCCGCACCGCCAAACGCGATGCGCATGAACAGATGGCGGAGATCTTCAACAATTTCGACCGCCAGACGGAAGGCCGTTTCATCACCGCGCTGGAAGAGCGATCGCGCGATTCCGCCGAGCGCATCAAGGCCTTGATGTTCACCTTCGAAGATCTGGGCAAGCTCGATCCGGGCTCGATCCAGACCCTGCTCCGCAATGTCGAGAAGGACAAGCTGGGCCTGGCGCTCAAAGGCGCCACCGACGGGTTGCGCGACGTCTTCTTCTCCAACATGAGCGAGCGCGCCGGCAAGATCCTGCGCGAAGACATGGAAGCGATGGGCCCCGTCCGTCTCAAGGATGTGGATGAGGCCCAAATGCGCATGGTGAATGTGGCCAAGGATCTCGCCAACAAGGGCGAAATCATGATTGCCGGCGGCGGCACCGAAGACGAGTTGATCTACTGATGAACAACAAATCGGCCAACAAATTCACCTTCGACACCGAATTTCGGGGTCAGAGCGACGTCGTATCCGACGCGGCGCGGGCGCGCCAAAAAAAGACCATGACCGCCGAGGAGATCGAGGCGTTGAAAGCCGAATCCGAGGCGCTGGGAAGTCAGGCAGCGCAGGTCAAAGCGGCGGAGAATATCGAGCGCACCATCAGCGCGTTGACCCTTTCGTTGCGTGCGGCGCTGGATCGCAGCCGCGCCGAGATCGAAGCCGTGCGCGCCGATGCCGCCCTGCTGGCACTTGCGGCGGCCAAAAAGATCGCGCCCGCCGCGCTTGCGGCATTGCCTGCCGGCGATGTCGAGAACGCGCTGCGCGAAGCCATGCACCAGGCGATCGGCGAACCGCGCATCACGCTGCGCGCCGCGCCCGAGGTGATCGCGGCGCTGGAGGGCAAGATCAACGCCATCGCCCATGAAGAAGGCTATGACGGCCGGGTGATGCTGGCCGCCGATCCCCTGATCGATGGCGCCGATTGCCGTATCGAATGGCGCGGCGGCGGCAGCGAACGCAGCGAAGCCGCGATCGAAGCCGCGCTTGACGCCCTGATCACGCGCCGTTTTTCAGACCGTTCCGAGAATTCGAAAGGATAAGCCATGTCCGGCACCGATAATGTGGACCTGCCCGAATTGAGCAACGCCGCTGGCGCCCAACCCGGCTCGCTTTTGAACAGCGACAATAGCGGCGAGGCCCTGGCCAAGCATACGGCCCAGGATCTGGAGGCCGTGTTCGACGTGCCGGTGACGGTTTCCGCCATTCTGGGCAAGAGCGCCATGGAAGTGAGCCAGCTTCTGAAGCTTGGCAAGGGCACGGTGGTGGAACTGGACCGCAAAGTCGGTGAAGCCATCGACATTTACGTGAACGATCGGCTGGTGGCGCGCGGCGAAGTCGTGCTGGTGGAAGACCGGCTGGGCGTCACCATGACGGAAATCATCAAAGCTGGCCAATCTTAACTAGCTGATCGTAAGGGCAGCGGGAGCAAACATCATGCGTCTTCTCATCGTCGGCAGCCTCAACGGCCAAATCGGCGCGGCCACCAAGATCGCCATGGATCGCGGGGCGAAAGTCAGCCACGCCACGTCCATCGAACAAGCGCTGGGTGCGCTGCGCGGCGGCGCGGGCGCGGACCTGGTCTTCTGCGACGTCACGCTGGAGATCGGCACCCTGGTCCGCGGCCTTGCTGCCGAACGCATCTGCACGCCGGTCGTGGCCTGCGGCATCGGCACCGACACGCGCCGCGCGGTGGAAGCGATCCGCGCCGGCGCCAAGGAATATCTGCCGCTTCCCGCCGACGCCGAATTGATTGCCGCGGTCCTGGCCGCGGTCGCCGACGAATCCCACCAACTGGTCTATGAAGACGAAGCCATGGGCGCGGTGCTGGCGCTGGCCGATCAGATTGCGGGCAGCGAAGCTTCGATCCTGGTGACGGGCGAAAGCGGCACGGGTAAGGAAGTGCTGGCGCGCTATGTCCATCGCAAGTCCCAGCGTCACGACAAACCCTTCATCTCGGTCAATTGCGCCGCCATCCCGGAAAATCTGCTGGAATCGGAATTGTTCGGCCATGAGAAAGGTGCCTTCACCGGCGCCATCGCCCGGCGCATCGGCAAGTTCGAGGAAGCCAATGGCGGCACCTTGCTGCTGGACGAAATCAGCGAAATGGATGCGCGCCTGCAGGCCAAGCTGCTGCGCGCCATTCAGGAGCGCGAGATCGACCGCGTGGGCGGCACCAAACCGGTCAAGGTTGATATCCGCATCATCGCCACCTCCAACCGCGACCTGGCGGAAGCGGTCAAACATGGCACCTTCCGCGAAGACCTGCTCTATCGCCTGAATGTCGTGAATCTGCGCCTGCCCGCCTTGCGCGAGCGGCCCAGGGACATCCGGGCCCTGTCGCAGCATTTTGCCCGCAAATATGCCGAAGCCAATGGCGTGCCGTTCCGCCCATTGGCCGGCGCCACTGAGCGTTTGCTCCTGTCCCATCCTTGGCGCGGCAATGTGCGCGAGTTGGAGAACACCATCCATCGCGCCGTGTTATTGGCGCAAGGCCCGGAAATCGCGGCGGAAGCCATCCGCCTGCCGGACGGCACGCAGGTCAGCCCGCAATCCAACGCACCGCTCAATTCTTCGGTGCGCGATGCGGTGACCTCTGCCGCCGTCGCCACCCGCAATCTGGTGGGCCGTACGGTGGCCGATGTGGAGCGCGACTTGATCCTGGATACGTTGGACCATTGCCTGGGCAACCGCACCCATGCGGCCAACATCCTGGGCATTTCGATCCGCACCTTGCGCAACAAGCTGCGGGAATATTCCGACGCCGGACTTTCCGTTCCCAGTCCCGGCGAGCAGAGACTAGCGGGCTGATTAGACAATGACTGACATCACCAGCGCGGCGCCGTCCGGCGGGGCAGATTTCTCGCTCGGCAGAGTGCTGGACTTCATCAAGAAAAGCGACCTGGGTCTTGCCATCGGCATCATGGCGATCCTGGTGGTGCTCATCCTGCCGCTGCCGACCTGGCTCCTGGATCTGTCGCTGGCTTTCTCGCTGAGCTTCTCCATCCTGATCCTGATGACCGCGGTGTTCATCCGAAAGCCGCTGGAATTCAGCTCCTTCCCCGCCATCCTCTTGATCACCACCATGCTCCGGTTGGCGCTCAATCTCGCCTCCACAAGGCTGATCCTGGGACATGGCAATGAAGGCACCGCCGCGTCCGGCTATGTGATCCAGGCCTTCGGCAAGCTGATCATGCAGGGCAATTTCGTCATCGGCCTGATCGTCTTCGCCATCCTGATCATCGTCAATTTTGTGGTCATCACCAAAGGTTCGGGCCGCATCGCAGAAGTGGCCGCCCGTTTCAGCTTGGATGCCATGCCCGGCAAGCAGATGGCGATCGACGCCGACCTGTCCGCCGGCCTGATCGACGAAAAAGAAGCCAAGACCCGGCGCAAAAATATCGAAGCGGAATCCAATTTCTTCGGCGCCATGGACGGCGCCTCCAAATTCGTGCGCGGCGACGCCATTGCCGGCCTTCTGATCGTGGGCATCAATGTCATCGGCGGCATCATCATCGCCGTGGCACAAAAAGGCATGAGCTTCGGCGATGCCACCCAGACCTTCACCTTGCTGACGGTGGGTGACGGCCTGGTGTCGCAGATGCCTGCCCTGATCGTTTCCACCGCCGCCGGTCTGATGGTGTCCAAGGCCGGCGTCGAAGGTGCCACCGACAAGGCGCTGATGGGCCAGCTCTCTTTCTATCCCCAGGCGCTGGGCATGGCCGCAGCCGTGATGGGCATCGTCTCGGTGCTGCCCGGTATGCCGACCCTGGTGTTCGCGGGCCTTTCCGGCGGAACCGGCGCGCTCGCCTATTACGCCTTCAAGCGCAAGGATGCCCGCGTCGCCAGCGAGCAAGCGCAGGAAGCCAAATCCAAGGCCGAAACCGCGCCCAAGGAAGAACCCATCGCTACGGCGCTGGCGCTGGATTTGCTGCGCATCGAACTGGGCTACGGCCTTTTGCCGCTCATCAACGACGTGCAGGGCCACCGCATCACCGACCAGATCAAGGCGCTGCGCCGGCAATTGGCGCAGGAGATGGGTTTCGTCATGCCGGCGGTGCGCATCCTGGACAATATGCAGCTGGGCGCCAACGAATATCGCATTCGGGTCAAGGAGTTCGACTCCGGCAAAGGCGAGCTTTTCCCCGGCTCCTATCTCATCATGGACCCCAAGGGCCTGCCGATCGACTTGCCGGGAACCGCCACCACCGAGCCTGCATTCGGCCTGCCCGCCACCTGGGTGTCGAGCGCTCTACGCGAAGAAGCCTCGTTCCGTGGCTTCACCGTGGTCGATCCCGGCACGGTGCTCACTACCCATCTCACCGAAGTGCTCAAGAGCCATATGGCCGAGCTTCTCTCTTATGCCGAGACCAAGAAGCTGCTGGACGACCTGCCGCCGGAGAATAAGAAGCTGGTGGAAGAACTCATCCCCTCCCAGATTTCCGTCACCGGCGTGCAGCGCGTGCTGCAGACGCTGTTGTCGGAGCGTGTTTCCATCCGCGATCTGCCCGCCATCCTGGAAGGCATCGCCGAAGCGGTAGGACATACCAAGAATGCGCTCTACATCACCGAGCATGTGCGCACCCGTTTGGCGCGCCAGCTTTGCCATGCAAATCTTTCGTCCAACGGTTATCTGCCGCTGCTGGCGCTGTCGCCGCATTGGGAGCAAGCCTTTTCGGAATCCATCGTCGGCCAGGGCGAGGAACGGCAACTGGCCATGGCGCCGTCGCAGCTTCAGCAATTCATCCAGGCTGTGCGGGAGCGCTATGACGAAGCAGCCGCCAAGAATGAGGTGCCGATCCTGCTGACCGGCCCGCAGATCCGGCCCTTCCTGCGTTCCATCGTGGAGCGCTTCAGGCCGCAGACCGTGGTGATGAGCCAGAACGAGATCCATGCCTCGGTCCGGCTCCGCACGTTAGGTCAAATCTAATGCCCGCGCTGGTGCAACAAACCGCCCAGCTTCTGGCCTTTCCCGGCCGCGGCATTTCCGTGCGCGCAGCGCTCACGCCGGCACTCAAATATCATCGCCTGCCGGAGCAATTGATCGAGGCTTTCCTGCGCGAAGCCTCTGCTTTCAAGGCCTGCGGCATCGACGAAGCGCTGACGCGTGTGCTGGCCGCGCGCATGCAGGTCGCACCGCTCGACCTCTCCCAAAGCGGACGCGTCTTCCTGATCGGACCGTCCGGCGCGGGCCGCAGTTCCGTCGCCGCCAAGCTGGTGGAGGCGGCCGCGCAAGCCGGCCACAATCAGGTGACCGTCATCGATTCCCAGGGTTTCAATCCCCGCAACCTCAAAGCGCGCGCCGCCTTCGGCTGTATCGGCGACCGCGATCATGTCGAAACCATCGGCGTGGTATCGGCGCTGGCCGATGCAGAGGATGTGAGCGAAACCATCGCCGCTTTCCAGCTCAAACGCTTGATCGTCACCGGCCTGGACATGGCGCGCCGTTTCGGCGCCGTGACAGCCGCGGTGACCCAGGGCGCGCAATTGGCCCATGTCACGCGCTCGCCGGATGCTGACGCACCGCTGGAGGCACTTTCTCCCGGCGAGCTTGCCAATCTTCTTCTGGGCTAGGCGCTAGCGCCTTTTCCCCTTGGCGCCGGGTGGGGGGCGGTTATCCCACCCAAACGGTCCGCAGCCCATCCCGATCAAGACCAGAAGACCGCCGCACACCGCAATATCGCGGGCGAAAATCTCGAATTCCGCCCGTCGCGCCGCCGGATCGGCGATATGCCAGTAATCATGCAGCATCACGGTGGCGACGATGGTTATGCCGAACAGCAGCACCGCGCCATGGCGGGTGTGATAGCCGACCAGGAGCGAGAAAGTTCCCATCACCATCAGAGAGAAGGCCAGGACCAGCACCAGGGGCGGTAACGGCACATGCTTGCCGGCGAGTTCGTGCGACAATTGCCCCCAATTGGCCAAGACATTGTAGGCGCCTGCGCCAAAGAACCAGGACAAGGCGCAGCGGCCCAGGAAGGGCGAGATGGTTTCGGAAAAGGACATGCGCCCCCGCGACTCAGTCAAGGCAATGCTAGCGCAGGAATTGGGGCGTTCAACGCTTTCGGATGAGACTTTCATAAGACCGTTGCGGCCTTTTTGTCACATCGGAACACGATCAGGCGAAGGCTGGAACAAGCAAATCCGGCGCAGCGTTTATCGGCCGAAATAACGAATCTCGAGGCGCGATCATGTCCGCGATTGGCCTGCCGAACGGGAAGGATTTCGTCCTTTCCGCATATGCCGATTATCGCCGGGACGCGATGATGTTCGCACGCCAGCAATCCCCGGCGATGCGCGAATTGGAGTGGGAGAGCAGAGTTCGGCCGCTCAAGAGTTGGGCGTCGCTGCTGGCACCCTGGCTGGCAGGTTTTCTGACGGCAATTCTCTTGCTGACCTGCCTTCGCTGAGGCGCGCTTCAGGGAGCCCCCAGGACGCGAGGGATTTTGCGACCTGAGCAGGATCGGCGCGCGGAGCGGGCGTGATGCCCGTGAGCACGCGCGACGAACTCAGGGCGCAAAATAACCGTGCCCTTATTCAGGCGCTACGCAGCGAGTGTTTCCGCAAATGGCGTACGAGCGCGATCTCGTCCAGCCGCTGTTGCGCGCGGCGGGTTTCGATCTCGGCCAGGCGCTTGGCCTGTTGCTCGGTTGCGAATTCCAACGCCTTGAGATCCTGGAACGCATTGTTGAGATCGATCAAGGCCGAGGCATGCTCGCGCTCGATTTCCTTCAGCGTGTTGCGCAGATTTTCGCGGCGCGCATCGATGGAGCGTAGGAAGGACGGGAAGGCCAGGCGCCCGATATCGGAATCGCCGGCGCGCTGTTTTTCGCGTGCCACATTATCGTCCAGGTCGGAGAGCTTGTGCTCCAGGTCGGCGCGCATGGCGTCGATGGCGGCGATGCGGCGCTTCATTTCGTCGACGCGGAAGCGCTTCAACCGCAGCAGAGTGTCAGTCCTATTCATCCTGCCCTCCCATTCCCTGCGCCGTCGAGAATGTCAGACAGCGCCGCATATGATTCGCTCAACCCTGCTTGTTCATCCTTTTTCTGTCTCAAAAAGGCTTCAAGCTTCGGGTGAAGCGCTACGGCGTTATCCACTTCAGGATTCGTGCCAGTCTTGTAGGCCCCCAGGCGAATTAACTCTGCCATGTCTTCATAGAGCGTCATGGGCGCGCGGGCCCGCAAAACCAAGCTTTGTTCGTCGTCGCTGTTGCAATTGGGCATGGCTCGACTGACCGATTTCAGGACATTAATGGCCGGAAACCGCCCCCGTTCCGCAATGGCACGGTCGAGCACGATATGGCCGTCCAGGATGCCGCGCACCGCATCCGAAATGGGTTCGTTGTGGTCGTCGCCTTCCACCAACACGGTGAAAAGGCCGGTGATCGAACCCGCGCCATCCTGCCAACCGGGGCCGGCGCGCTCCAAAAGGCGCGGCAGCTCGGCAAACACGGTGGGCGTATAGCCTTTGGAGGTGGGCGGCTCGCCCGCGGAAAGACCGATCTCGCGCTGGGCCATGGCGAAGCGCGTGACCGAATCCATCAGCAGCAGAACGTTCAGGCCCTGATCGCGCAATTGCTCGGCCACCGTCATCGCCACGTAAGCCGCTTGGCGGCGCACTAGCGGCGCTTCATCCGAAGTGGCGGCGATCACCACACTGCGCGCCAAGCCTTCGGGACCAAGATCGTCTTCGATGAATTCCTTTACCTCGCGGCCGCGCTCGCCGATCATGCCGATTACGATGGCGTCGGCATTGGTGTTGCGCGCCATCATCGCGAGCAGCGTCGACTTGCCCACGCCGGAGCCCGAGAAAATGCCCATGCGCTGGCCTTGGCAGCAGGTGGCAAACGCGTTCAGCGCTCGCACGCCCAGATCAAGCTTCGCGCCCACTCGCCCGCGCACGGTGGCAAGCGGCGGCGCGGCCTTGAGCGGATAAGCCATCGCGCCCTGCGGCAGGGGACCAAGACCGTCCATGGGCTCGCCAAAGCCGTTCAGCACCCGTCCCAGCCAGGATTTTGACGGGTAGATGGAAGCAGGCTGGTTTTCGAAATCCCCCCGGGCCCCGAGCGAGATGCCATCCAGCGGGCCCAACGGCATTACCAAAGCCCGACCGTCGCGAAAGCCGACCACTTCGCAGGAAATTCTCTTGTTGTTTCCAAGGTTTAGGCGCACTTGACCGCCCAGCGTGACCGCGCCTACGGCGCCGGTAATCTCCACACCCAGACCCTCGATTCGGGCCACCCGGCCGAAGCGGGTCAGGGTGGGTACGGCCTCGATTTCTTTGATCAGCGCGCGCATTTGGTCCTTTTCGGCCGCTTTTCGCGGATCCGATCCCGGCATTTTGAGCCGAACCATTTAAATGGCGGTAAACTTAACAAATCGAATCAAGGCATTACCGCGCCTGGGGATGAGCGATCCGTAAATGCAGATTTCTGGGGACTGAAAGCCGAATTGGGCGTTAAAGGCGCTGTTAACCATTTGCGCTTACCCTCCGGCAACCGTTTAACCGTGCCGGCAGGGGCCGGGACTGATTCAGGGAATTCAAGAGGGGCCTGATATGCGCGTACTCCTGATAGAAGACGACAGCGCCATGGCGCGCAGCATCGAGTTGATGCTCCGCAGCGAAGGCCTGAACGTCTACACCACCGATCTCGGCGAAGAAGGGATCGATCTGGGCAAATTATACGATTACGACATTATCGTACTCGACCTGCAGTTGCCGGACATGTCCGGCTTCGAGGTCCTGAAAGCCCTGCGCGTCGCCAAGGTGCAGACGCCCGTGCTGATCCTCAGCGGCAACGCGATTGTCGAAGCCAAGGTCAAGGCCTTGGGCTTCGGCGCCGACGATTACATGACCAAGCACTTCCACAAGGACGAACTGGTTGCCCGCATCCAGGCCGTGGTCCGCCGTTCCAAGGGCCACAGCCAGTCGGTGATCACCACCGGCAAGCTCACCGTTAATCTGGACGCCAAGACCGTGGAAGTGGACGGCCAGCGCGTGCATTTGACCGGCAAGGAATATCAGATGCTGGAACTTCTTTCGCTGAGGAAGGGAACCACCCTGACCAAGGAAATGTTCCTCAACCATCTCTATGGCGGGATGGACGAGCCGGAACTCAAGATCATCGACGTCTTCATCTGCAAACTGCGCAAGAAGCTGGCGGCGGCGATCGACGGCGACAATTACATCGAGACGGTGTGGGGCCGCGGTTATGTCCTGCGCGATCCGCAGGACAGCGAACAGGCCGTCGCATAAAATTTTCCGAAAATGGAAAAGAAAAGGGCACCTAAACGGGTGCCCTTTTTTATTTCATCTCGCAAACAAGCAGCTTGTTATCCAGCACCGAGCCGATCAGCAGCTTCTTGCCCACCACTGCCGCGGAGCTGGAGGCGCCGATCAGCGCGCCATCGTCGGCGAAGATGGTTTCATAGCCCGTCGGCACGCCCGACTTGTCCAGGCTGACGCGCAAGACTTCGGACGGCGAAGGCTTGGACGGATCGGCGCGGAACTGGTTGACCCGGACCAGGTTGGGGTGGCCGGCGATAATCAGCCGTCCTTGGGCATCGGCGGAGATATTGTCTGGCCGCATGGGAAGCGACAGCGAGCCGATCTCCTTCAGATTGCCGAAAAAGGGCTCCCGCGACATCGCGATGATGCGCCTTTCGGCGGTCACGGCAATGTAGAGATGGGTTCCGTCCGGAGTGACATAGACGCCGTTGGGGAAAGCCATGCCCTGCACCGGAATGCGGAAATTGGTGCCGTTGAAATAAAGCAGATCGGCATGCGGCCAGACGAAATAATCCTCGGCGAAACGGCCGAGCGGCGTCTTGGTGACATGATCGTTCGACACATAGAAGCGGTCCGGCCCCACCGCGAAGAGGTCATTGGGGCTGACCAGAAGTCCACCGCCGATGCTGGAATGGGCCTGAAGCCTGGCCTTGCCGTCGTCATAGCTAAGGCCAAAAATCTCCACCGACTGGCCGCCGTCGCTGCGGTGGTTGACGGCCATCAAGGTCTCATCGCCATTGGGCGCGCGGTAAAGATTGATGCCATGAGGATGGAAATCCTGCGGCACGCCGTCCAGCTTGACCGCCGGCGCGGAAGCATCGCTCAGCTTGACCAGATAGAGGCCATCGCGGGAATCGGGCTTGCCCTTGGGCGCCCGCCGATTGGTGGAAGATATGATGACCGCGTCATGTGCGGCATCGACCTCGAAATCTTCCGGTCCCGCGATGCCGGGTATGGGCTTGCAGATGCCGGGCGAAACCGGCGTGACGCTGGTGAAAAAGCCCGCTGCCGTCACCCAGCGCACTGCAAAAAACAATATCAGAACAAGCAGTACACCCAGCCAGGTGATACCGGACTTCGCCAGAGGCCGCATTATTGCGCAGCCTCGATGGTATCGGGTCGGTCGAATTGCCCACTTCCAAATTGCCCACTTCCGAATTGCAAGTCGGCAAGCCGCGCATAAAGCCCGCCTTGGCGCACCAGATCGCCATGACTGCCCTCGCCTACCACCCGGCCCTGGTCCATCACCACGATCCGCTTGAGTTTCTGGATCGTGGCCAGGCGGTGGGCGATCACCATGGTGGTGCGTCCCACCATCAAATTGGCGAGGCCCTGCTGCACCAGAAGTTCGTTTTCCGCATCCAGTGCGCTGGTCGCTTCGTCCAGCAGCAGAAGCGGCGCGTCGCGCAGAATGGCGCGTGCAATGGCCAGCCGCTGACGCTGGCCGCCTGACAGCGTGACGCCGCGTTCGCCTACCATAGTGTCGAAACCGTTGGGTAGACGATCGATGAATTCCGACGCGGCGGCGGCATCGGCGGCGCGGCGCACTTCTTCGCGGCTGGCGCCTTCGCGGCCATAGGCGATATTGGCGGCGATGCTGCCGGAGAAGATCACCGGGTCCTGCGCCACCACCGCGATGGCGCCGCGAAGGGCGACGGGATCGAGATCGGCAATATCGATGCCGTCGAAACGCACTGTACCGCTTTGCGCCGCGAAAAAGCGAAGCATGAGTTGGAAGACGGTGGATTTGCCTGCGCCCGACGGTCCCACCAGCGCCACTGCTTCGCCAGGCGCAATCGCAAGCGAGAAATCATGCAACGCGGCGCTATCGGGCCGGGTGGGATAATGAAACATCACATGGTCGAAACTGACGCTGCCTTTGGGTTGCGCGGGCAACGCTACGGGATGAGCCGGCGCTGCAATGGCGGGCTTTTCGTGCAGCAATTCCATCAAGCGTTCGGACGCGCCGGCCGCGCGCTGAAGATCGCCCCAGGTTTCGGACAGCGCGCCCACGCCGCCGGCCATCAAGCCGCCATAGAAGATGAACTGCACCAGCAATCCCGGCGTCATGCGCCCGGCGGTGATGTCCTGCAGGCCCACCATCGCCACTGTGGCGAGGCTGGCGAAAATGGTGAAGAACGCCACGGCGGTGAGAATGGCGCGCGCCACGGTGCGGCTCCTGGCATAGCTGAAGGCGCGTTCCACTGTGGTGCCGAATTCGCGGCGCTCAAAGCCTTCCTGGGTGAAGGCTTGCACGGTGGGAACCGCGTTCAAGATCTCGGTGCCGCGCGCCGAGGTCTCGGCGATGGAATCCTGGCTCTGGCGCGAGAGCTTACGCACCCAGCGCCCGAACAGGAGCATTGGCATCATGATCAGCACCACCGCGCCCAGAACCAGCAATGCCAGCTTCAGGCTGGTGACGAACATCAGGATCAAGGCACCGGTCACCGTCACCATATTGCGCAGCGCCAGCGACACCGACGAGCCCACCACGGTCTGCACCAGGGTGGTGTCGGCGGTCAGTCGCGACAGCACTTCGCCCGTGCGTGTGACTTCGAAGAAGGCCGGTGTCAGAGCCAGCACATTGTCGAACACGGCCTTGCGGATGTCGGCCACCACGCGCTCACCCAGCCAGGTGACGAAATAGAAACGGGTGGCAGAGGCCATGCCCAGCACCGCCGCCGCGACGATGAAGAGAAGATAATAATGACCCAGGCCCTCCACCTGATCGACGGTGGGGTGATCGATCAGTCCCCGCGCCAGGGTCGGCACAACCAGGGTGGCGGCGGAGGAGGCGATCAGCGCCAGGCAGGCGGCGGCAATCCGCCCCCGATAGGGCTTCAGAAACGGCAGGATGCGCCGAAGCGGGGCCAACGACCGCGACGCCGGCCGGCTCGACAGACGTCCCTGTTCCACCTCTCCCCGCGCCATGACCTGATCTTCAAAGGTTCCAGGGGCTTATATAGAGACGGATATCCCCAGACAAAGCGGTTTACCCCTAGTCGCATTTCCCGCGGAAACCCGCTTTCGTTGCCGCGACGCGTCCTTCGCTTCGCTCGGACCTAAGCAATTCCTGGAAATGCTCCTCTGCCCGCCGCTTGCCAGGGCGGGGCCTTTTGCCTATAAGCCCCCGCTTCTGCACCGAAAAAAGGCCGTTTCCATGAAAAAGGGCATCCATCCCGCCTATCATTTCGTTGAGGTCCAGCTCAACGACGGCACGACGTATAAGACCCGCACCACCTATGGCGAGGCCGGTCAGAAGATCACACTCGACATCGACCCCACCACGCATCCGGCCTGGACCGGCGGTCAGCAGCAGCTGATGGACCGCGGTGGCCGGTTGACGCGCTTCAATAAGAAGTTCGCTGGGTTCGTGAAATCCTGACCGTCGCACGACGCAGTCGCTAGCGACCGTTACGTCCTGATCGGACTCTCAGTCGAATAAAAAAAGGCGGCCCGGCAGCCGCCTTTTTTATTTCCATGCGCGTGTTTCAGGCCTTGCCGCCGAACACTTGCTCCAGCCGGCTCCAATGCGCACGGGCGCCGGGTGCAGCATCGCGGCCGCTGCCGAACAGCACCTCGTCCAGCCGCGCGATCCGGCGATAGAGGCTTTCACTGCGGGCCAGCAGGTCGCGCAACGCCGCCGGCAAAAGCTCGTCGGTATTCTCGGTCGGCGTGCCCAGGCAGATTTCCTTGGACCCCAAGCGATAGCGATTGGAGCTGGCGATATGCGGCTCCATATCGCCTTCATGCACCGCACGCTGCACCAGAAGCCAGCTTGCCGCCTGCATCATTCGCGTCGTGACTCGCATGCTTTCGCCGGCATAGAGAATAGCGCCCTTGCGCGACAGAGCGCGGGCTTCCGCGCGACCGGGACCATCGAGATAGCGCGCGGTTTCTTCCACCAGCGCCATGCCTTCATCGAAGGTGCGCGAGAAAAGCGCCGAGTTGGTGAAGGAGCCAGACGCGGGCAGGCTCCGCAAATTTTCGCTGTCACCCTGCCGCATGAAAGCCCCGGATCTTTTTACCGCGGCGACGCTAGCAAGATGCGGGGCCAACGCAAAGCATTTCTGTTGGTAAATCGCGCGATTTCGATTCAGCCCGCGATTCATGATGTGCATATTAACTTAACAGCGATCAACGCTTGAAGAAGTCTTCCGCCGCCGACTTGGTCGCTTGCCGCGCCGCGATCGCAGTTTTGCAGCGCGCAATTTCTTCCTCGAGCCGCGCGATGCGCGCTTCCAATTCGTGCGCGGACAGGGCGGAGATGTCTTCTCCTAGTTGAATCTCCGGTGGCTTTTTGCGCGGAGCCAATTCATCCAAATCCATCGCCGTTTTCCTTGGCGCTTGCGGTTCCAAAGGTTAATCTGCTGCGCACTCTATTCGCTTGCAAGTTGATCTATGAAAGCCACCATTCTTAAAGACCCCGGCACAACTTATCGGCTGACATTGGGCGAGGCTCCGATGCCAAAGCCGGGGCCGCGCGAAATCTTGATCAAAGTGGCTGCGGCCGGTGTTAACCGCGCCGATTTGCACCAGGCTCATGGCGGTTACCCGCCACCGCCGGGCGCGCCCGACACGCTGGGCATGGAAGTCTCCGGCCACGTCACGGCGGTGGGCAATGATGCGGCGCCGTACAAGGTGGGTGATGCGGTCATGGCTTTGCTCGGCGGTGGCGGCTATGCGGAATATGCGCTGGCGCGGATCGAATGCGTGTTGCCCCTGCCCTCCACGCTCGATGTGATCGAGGCGGCGAGCCTGCCCGAAGCGCTTTTCACAGCCTGGACCAACATTGTGGACACAGGCCGGCTCACGCCCGGTGAGACGCTCTTGGTGCATGGTGGCACCAGCGGCATCGGCGTGATTGCCATTCAGATGTTCGCCCAGTTTGGCCATACAGTGTTCGCGACCGCCGGTAGCGATGAGAAATGCCGCTTGTGCGAAGATCTCGGCGCGCGGCGCGGCATCAATTATCGCGACCAGGATTTCGTCGCGGTCACGAAAGAAGCCACCGCTGGCAGGGGCGTGGACGTGATCCTGGACATGGTGGGCGGCGACTATGTTCAGCGCAATATCAGCGCGGCGGCGGTCTGGGGCCGCATCGTCAACATCGCTTATCAGAACGGCGCGCGGGTGGCTTTGGATCTCAGCCCCTTGCTGCGCAAGCGGCTCACCCTGGCCGCCACCACGCTACGGGCGCGGACCGTGGCCGAGAAAGGCGCCATCCGCGAGGCGCTGGCCGCTCAAGTTTTGCCCTTGGTCGCGGCGGGCCAAATCAGGCCGGTGGTGGACCAGCGGTTCCCGCTGGCAGAGGCCCAGAAAGCCCACGAATACATGGAAAAAACCGGCGCGACCGGAAAGATTCTGCTTATTCCCTAAGGAAAAGCTGGATTTTCGCACCGGGCGCGGCTAGAAAACCGGCCTTCCTCGACAATTCATCATCGAGCGAAGGGACGGGCCGGAAAGGCCTGCCCGGGACGAAAGGATTATTGCCATGGCCGCCGACAACAAACCGCTGATGCCCAAAGCCACCGCCGTTTGGCTGGTGGACAATACCGCGCTCACCTTCGAGCAGATCGCGGATTTCTGCGGCCTGCATCCGTTGGAAGTGAAAGGCATCGCAGACGAGGACGTGGCCAAGGGCATCAAGGGCATGGACCCGGTCTCAACCGGCCAGCTCACCCGCGAACAGATCGAAGAGGCGGAAAAGAATCCCAAGATGCGCCTCAAGATGGCGGCGCCCAAGCACAAGATGCCCAATGTACGCTTGAAGCGCGCGCCCCGCTACACGCCGGTGTCGAAGCGCCAGGACAAGCCCGATGCGGTCTATTGGATCATCCGCAATCATCCGGAATTCGCCGACGCCGACATCATCAAGCTGATCGGCACCACCAAGGCAACCATCCAGAAAATTCGCGAGCGTTCGCACTGGAACGCCACCAACATCAAGGCGGTGGACCCGGTGACGCTGGGTCTCTGCTCGCAGCTGGAATTGGACCTGGCGGTGAGCCGCGCCGCCGCCAAGCATGAGCGGGCCCAGAAACGCGCCGCCAAGAAGGGCGCGACCCTGAAGCCGGTGAGCGAGAGCCTGGCCCCGGCCGCTCAGCCCGAGCAGAAAGAGCTTCCGCCCGACGGCGATGAATGGAAGCTGTCGAGCGAACTCGAGCAGGACTGATTTTCTGATTTGTCGCGGTTCTGGACCGAGTTGGTAGCAACAGCGACTACCGCTACGCGCCGGCACGCTGCCGCTACTGGCTCCTGGAACCGCTCCTAGAGATAGGCGACGGCGACGACGCCCGCCACGACCGCCAGAAGAAAGACGATCAGCGTTACTTCGAGATATTTGTCGAGCAGTTCTTTGGCCTGGGCGCCGAAGAAATGGACCAGCGTGCCTTCCAGCAAGACGAACCGGAACGTCCGCACCAGGGTCGAGAAAAACATGAAAGCGGCGAATGGCACGCCGGCCAGCCCGGATGCGATGGTCACCAATTTATAGGGTATGGGTGTGATGCCCTGCACGGCGATCATGTAGGCGTGGGTGCTGAAGCTCTGGCGATAGGTTTCGACTTTCGCCAATGGAATATGCAGAACGCCGATCAGCCACAGGCCCAGCGTGTTCCAGAACAGGGCGCCGATGGCATAGCCCAGCATACCGCCCATGATTGACCAGAACGCGCACCAGGCCGCCAGCCGGAAGGCCCGGCGGCGATCCGCCAGCATCATCGGAAGCAACATCACATCCGGCGGGATGGGGAAAAATGACGCTTCTGCAAAAGCAAAGCAGGCCAGCGCCGCCCAAGCGTTGCGACCCTGCGATTTCTCCAGCATCCAGGCATAGAGGGCGCGCAGACCGCGCGGCTTTTTTGTGTCCGGCTCCATCGAACCGCTTCTAGCAAGCTTCGCGCCTTTGGCAAATCGGGCGCTCTTATCAATCTTGCCGATTGACGGGCCTTTCACTAGCGTGCCGGCATGGCGAAAGCGCGTAAAAGCAAAAGCAAAAAGGCCCGCCCGGCGAAAAAAAAGCCGGCCAAAAAGCCTGCCCGCGCCAAAGCGGCAAAGCCTGCGAAACCAGCAGCAAAAGCTTTGCCGAGGCCGCTGCTGCGTCTGTCGCCACCCAGGGTCAAACGACAATTGCGCGCCTCGCCTTTGCCGGTTCGCGCCAAGCACGCATCCGCCAGCGCCTATGATCAATTGCCGCGCACGCCGGCCAACTTCCAGCCGCTCACACCGCTTGCCATGCTGGAGCGCGCGGCGGCGACATTTCCCAGCCATCCAGCTGTTATTCATGGCCGCCAGCGCTTGTCTTACGCGGACTTCTATCGCCGCTGCCGCATGCTGGCTTCGGCATTGAAAGCACGCGGCATCGGCAAGAACGATACCGTGGCGGCGATGCTGGCCAACACACCCGCGATGCTGGAAGCGCATTACGGCGTGCCGATGGCGGGCGCGGTGCTGAATGCGTTGAACACCAGACTTGATGCCGTCTCCATCGCTTATATGTTGGACCATGGCGAAGCGAAGCTTCTCATCACCGATCGCGAATTCGCCGCCACCATCGGCGAAGCGCTAAAGCTGGTCAAAGACCCCCCGCTGGTGATCGATTATGACGATCCGGAATTCCCGCAGGACGGCGCGCGGTTGGGCGAGGATTACGAATCCTTTGTCGCGGAAGGCGATCCAGATTTTGCCTGGGAGATGCCGGTCGATGAATGGGATGCGATCTCGCTGAACTACACCTCCGGCACCACCGGCAATCCCAAAGGCGTGGTCTATCATCATCGCGGCGCCGCCTTGATGGGCTACAGCAATGTCTTGGCCGGCAATATCGGCCGCCATCCGGTGCTGCTGTGGACCTTGCCCATGTTCCACTGCAATGGCTGGTGCTTTCCCTGGACGCTGTCGGTGGTGGCGGGCACGCATATCTGCCTGCGCTGGGTGCGGGCGGGCGCGATCTATCAAGCCATCGCCGAGCACAAGGTCACGCATCTGTGCGGCGCGCCCATCGTGATGTCCACCTTGCTGGACGCGGCCGCCGACGAGCGAAAACCGCTCCCCAACCGCGTCACCTTCATGGTCGCCGCCGCGCCGCCGCCAGAATCGGTTTTGGCAGGCATGGCGGAAGCCGGCTTCGACATCGTGCATGTCTATGGTCTGACCGAGGTTTATGGCCCTGCCGTGGTCAATGAATGGCATGACGCCTGGAACGCGCTTGACGGTGCCGGGCGCGCCCAGCGCCAGGCCCGCCAGGGCGTGCGCTATCACGCGCTGGAAGATCTGGCGGTGATGGATCCGGAAACCATGGAACGGCTGCCACCAGACGCGCTGGGCGAAGTGATGTTCCGCGGCAATGTGGTGATGAAGGGCTATCTGAAGAATCCCGACGCCACCCGCAATTCCTTTGCCGACGGCTGGTTTCATTCCGGCGATCTGGGTGTGATGTATGAGGATGGCTATATCCAGCTCAAGGACCGTTCCAAGGACATCATCATTTCCGGCGGCGAGAATATTTCATCCATCGAGATCGAGAATGTGCTTTCCCGCCATCCCGCCGTTCGCTTCGCCGCGGTGGTGGCCAAGGCCGACGCCAAATGGGGCGAGACGCCGTGCGCCTTTGTGGAAAAACGGCCCGGGCACGACGCGGTGAGCGAAGACGACATTCTCGCTTTCTGCCGCCAGCATCTGGCGAAATTCAAGGCGCCGCGCTTTCTGGTCTTCACCGAACTGCCCAAGACCAGCACCGGCAAGATCCAGAAATTCGCGCTGCGCGAGCGGGCCAAGACCCTATGAGCAGCGAAGGCAAGGGCAGCCGTCTTGCCCTCACTTTCATATTCATCACGATGCTGATCGACACGATCGGGCTTGGCATCATCATTCCCGTGTCGCCGGGCATTATCGCCGAACTGACGCATCAGAATCTGTCGGGCGCGGCCCGCTGGGGCGGCTGGCTATTCTTCGCCTATGCCTTGATGCAGTTTTTGTGCGCCCCCTTGATCGGCAATCTGTCCGACCGTTTCGGCCGCCGTCCCGTGCTGATTTTATCCTTGGGCATGCTGGGCGTGGATTATCTGATCACGGGGCTTGCCCCCACCATCGCCTGGCTTTTCATCGGCCGCGTGCTGTCGGGCGGCGCGGGCGCAGCCTATCCCACGGCCAACGCCTATATCGCCGACATCTCGCCGCCCGAGAGGCGCGCCGCCAATTTCGGCCTAGTTGGCGCGGCCTTTGGCGTGGGTTTTGTGCTGGGACCGGCCTTGGGTGGATTTGTGGGCGAGCATTTCGGCTTGCGCGCGCCTTTTTTCGTCGCCGCCGGCATTTCCTTCGCCAATGCCCTGTTTGGACTATTTGTGCTGCATGAATCCCTGCCGCCCGAGCGGCGGCGGCGCTTCGAATGGTGGCGCGCCAATCCGTTGGGTGCGCTGAAGGCGCTGTCGCATTTTCCACAGATCGCCATGCTGCTGGCGGTGCTGGTGCTGGTGCAGTTCGCGCATGATTCCCTGCCCTCGACCTGGACCTATTACACCATGCTGAAATTCGGCTGGGGGCCGGGCGATGTCGCCTGGTCGCTGGTGGCGATCGGGATATTGACCGCCATCTCTTTCGCCGTGCTTCCCAGGCTCGTGGTGCCGCGGGTCGGCGAGAAGGGTGCCGTTTATGTGGGGTTTCTCTTCGGAGCCGCCGCGTATCTGGGCTATGCGATCGCGACCAAGGCCTGGATGTTCTATGCCTGGATGATTCCCTTCACGCTGGGCGGTGTGGGCGGCCCCGCGTTGAACGCCATCATGTCCCACAGCGTGCCGGCGACCGAGCAGGGCGAATTGCA
Source organism: Rhizomicrobium sp. (assembly GCA_035605955.1). Classification (GTDB taxonomy): domain Bacteria; phylum Pseudomonadota; class Alphaproteobacteria; order Micropepsales; family Micropepsaceae; genus Rhizomicrobium. The sequence goes on along the minus strand of DATNGI010000089.1, from coordinate 32,273 downwards.
AGGCGCAAGCTCCAGCATCAACAGCATGACATCGGTGATCGCGATGTGGGCCATGCCCACCCTGTTCGCTTGGTTCACCGGAAAAGGCGCGCCGATTTATTTTCCGGGCGCGTCGTTTTTCGCGGCGGCGGTTTGCGAGCTGGGGGCGTTGCTGCTGTTCGCGCGCGCTATGGCGCGCGGACGATGATCAATGGACGGCTTTCAACCGTTCCAGTTCATCTTTGATTCGCAATTTTTGCTTTTTGAGTGCCGCGACCCTGGCTTCGTCCCAATCGGGGTGGGTCATTTCAGCGGCGATAATTTCTTCCAACTTCTTATGCTGAACAGAGAGATTCTCGATCTGTCCTTCTAGTGCCATGCTTTCACCTCATCGGTTGGGCCCCAAAAGTAAAGCACCAAGACCCCCTTCTGTCACCTCAAAAAGTTTTGCAACCAAGGCCTCTTTCGGGACAGGCGCGCGAGATGGTAACGATGCCCATGGCACGGGCGGCAGGCGGCAAAAAGACGGCGGAAAGGCTGGTTATCGGCCTTAGCGGAGCCTCGGGCGTGGCCTATGGCATCCGCCTTCTGGAAGCGCTTAAGGAATTGCGAATCGAGTCGCATCTGGTGATGACCAAGCCGGCCCAGATGACCATCGCCTATGAGACGGACCTGACGCCCAAACAAGTCGCCGCCAAGGCCGATCACGTCCATGCCATCGAGGATATCGGCGCGCCCATCGCCAGCGGCAGTTTCAAGACGGCTGGCATGATCGTGGCGCCCTGCTCGGTCCGCAGCATGGGCGAAATCGCAACAGGTGTGACCACCAATCTTCTCACCCGCGCCGCCGATGTGATGCTGAAAGAACGCCGGCCGCTGGTGCTGATGGTGCGGGAGACGCCGTTGCACCTGGGTCATCTGCGCACCATGACGGCGCTGACGGAGATGGGCGCGATCATCCTGCCGCCTGTGCCTGCTTTTTATGCCGAGCCGAAAACACTTTCCGATATCGTGGATCAGATGGCAGGCCGCGCGCTGGACCTGATAGGATATGATTGGCCGATGAAACGCTGGGGCGAGGACCTGCCTCGGCCAAGGCGGGACAGACAATCATGAGTGGGCGACCATGAGCGGTCACGTCACCCGTCCCGACGAAGTGGCGGCGCGCGCCAAGCTGGCGGCGTTGATTCAGGAACATCGCGACCTGGACGCCGCCATTGAAGCGCTTTCGGCCTCTGGCAGCGGCGATCAATTGGCTGTCTCGCGGCTCAAGAAGCGCAAGCTGCAGTTAAAGGACGAGATCACCGAGATCAACAACTCGCTCCTGCCCGACATCATCGCTTGAATTTCCCCACGTTACAAAAAAAGTTCTTGCTTCGTTCCTGTTGCTGGGCAAGGGTGCGCGGCGAATTTTTCGCGAGAGGGAGAGGCATATGTCCAAGATCGGCTACGTAACGATCGGCGCCCGCGATAGCGATGCGTCGGTGAAATTCTATGACGCCGTCTTCACGGCGCTGGGTGACGAACGCAAATTCTCTCAAGGAGGCTGGACCGGTTATGGCGTTCCCAGCGAAGACAAGGGCTTCACGGGCTGCCACACCATGCTGTGCAAGCCCCACAATGGCAAAGATGCGGTCGGCGGCAACGGCATCATGATTTCCTATTTCGCGCCCAGTCGGGAAGCGGTGACGGCGGCCTATAATGGCGGCATGGCCAATGGCGGCACCGATGAAGGCAAGCCGGGTTTCCGTCCGCCCGAAGCGACCTCCGGCTTCTTTGGCGCTTATCTGCGCGATCCGACGGGCAACAAGATCTGCGTTTTCAACGTTAGCTAAACTAGGGCGCGGCTATTTTGGGTCTTGAGTGCGTCGCGCGTGCTCACGGGCATGCGCCCGCTCCGCGCGCCGCTCCTGCTCAAGCCCCAAAATCTCTCGCGCCGGGATATTCCAAGTTGCGCTCAGACGGGTGCTAATTCACTCAGGCGCTTTTCGATCGCGGTAAGCGCGGCCCCGGCATTGCCTGTGTCGGGGCCACCCGCCTGCGCCATGTCGGGACGGCCGCCACCGCCCTTGCCGCCCAAGGCTTCCGCGCCCAGCCGGACTAGATCGATGGCGCTGATGCGCCCTGTCAGATCGTCGGTCACACCCACCACCAGCGATGTCTTGCCGTCGGCGGTGGCGACAAACGCCACCACGCCCGAGCCGAGTTTGGTCTTGGCGTCGTCGGCCAGGCCTTTGAGGTCTTTGGGCGCCACACCTTCGATGCTGCGCAGCACGGTCTTGATGCCGGCGATCATCTTCATGCCGTCATCGCCGCCGGATTTGGCGGGACCGGCCAACGCCAGCGCCTTTCTGGCATCCGCCAATTCGCGTTCCAGCCGCCGCCGCTCTTCTGAGAGCGCCGCGACACGGCCGGGAAGTTCGCCGGCGCTGGTCTTGAGTGCGGCGGCGGCTTCGCGCGCCAATTCGGCCTGGTGCGAGAGATAGCGGCGCGCTCCTTCCGAGGTTAGCGCTTCGATGCGGCGCACACCGGCCGCCACGGCGCTTTCCGACAGGATGGTGAAGATGCCGATATCGCCAAGACGGCGCACATGGGTGCCGCCGCACAATTCGACCGAATAGGCTTTCGGACTTTCCAGATCGTCGCCCATGGTCAAGACACGCACTTCCTCACCATATTTCTCGCCGAACAAGGCTTCGGCGCCGGCGGCGATGGCTTGGTCGGTCGGCATCAGGCGCGTGGAGGTGTCGCTGTTCTGGCGGATAATCTCGTTCACTTGGGCTTCGATGCGCGCCAGTTCCTCGGCCGTCACGGGCTTGGGATGCGAGAAGTCGAACCTGAGCCGGTCGGGCGCCACCAGCGAGCCTTTCTGGCTGACATGCGGACCCAGCACGCGCTTCAAAGCGGCATGCAAAAGATGGGTGGCGGAGTGGTTGGCGCGGGTGGCGCGACGGCGCTCGCGGTCCACCTTCAGATCGACGGCATCGCCGACGGAAAGCGTGCCGCGCGTCACCTCGACCACATGCACATGCATGGAACCCAGCTTTTTCAGCGTATCGACGACCTTGGCTTCCGCCTTGGCCGCCAGCATCAGGCCGGTGTCGCCCACCTGGCCGCCAGACTCGGCATAAAAGGGCGTCTGGTTGGTGAGGATCTGGACCGTCTCGCCAGCTTGGGCGCTTTTCACCCGCTGATTGTCTTTCAGGATGGCCAGGATTTCGCCTTCCGCTTCCTCGGCGTCATAGCCGAGAAATTCGGTGCGGCCGACTTCGTCGAACACCGCAAACCATTGCGCCTCGTTAGCGGCTTCCCCCGACCCTGCCCAGTTGGCGCGCGCTTCGGCGCGCTGCTTTTCCATCGCGAAGGTGAACCCATCCTGGTCCACCGCGATGCCGCGCGCGCGCAACGATTCCTGTGTCAGGTCCAGCGGAAAGCCATAGGTGTCGTAAAGCTTGAAGGCGACATCGCCGGTCAGGCGGTCCCCTTCCTTCATGCCGGCCGTGGCTTCATCCAGAAGCTTGATGCCGCGGGCCAGGGTTTCGCGGAAGCGGATTTCTTCCAACTTCAAGGTCTCGGCGATCAAAGCTTCCGCGCGTTTCAATTCCGGATAGGCGGCACCCATTTCCGCCATCAGGGTCGGCACCAGCCGATGCATCAACGGGTCCTTGGTACCCAACAGATGCGCATGCCGCATGCCACGGCGCATGATGCGGCGAAGGACATAGCCGCGCCCTTCGTTGGAGGGCAGCACGCCATCGGCGATCAGGAACGAAGTCGAACGCAGATGGTCGGCGATGATGCGATGACTGAACACGGCATCGCCATCAGGTTTGACGCCGGAGGCATCGACCGACGCCGCAATCAGATGGCGAAAGAGATCGGTCTCGAAATTGCTCTGCACACCTTGGAGCACGGTGGAGATGCGTTCCAGCCCCATGCCGGTGTCGATCGACGGCTTGGGCAGGTTGAGCCGCTCGCCACCGGCAAGCTGTTCATATTGCATGAAGACCAGATTCCAGACTTCGACAAAGCGGTCGCCGTCTTCGTCCGGCGAGCCGGGTGGGCCGCCCGCGACGGACGGACCATGATCATAGAAAATTTCCGAACAGGGGCCGCAGGGTCCAGTGTCGCCCATGGACCAGAAATTGGCGTTGGTGCCGATGCGGATGATCTTATCATCCTTCATGCTCGCAATCTTGCCCCAGAGGCCGAAGGCTTCATCGTCGGTGGCGTAGACCGTGACCGAGAGCTTCTCTTTGGGGAGGCCAAGATCCTTGGTGAGGAATTCCCAGGCGAATTTGATCGCGTCTTCCTTGAAATAATCGCCGAAGGAGAAATTCCCCAGCATTTCGAAGAAGGTGAGATGGCGGGCGGTGTAACCGACATTGTCCAGGTCATTGTGCTTACCGCCCGCGCGCACGCATTTCTGGGAGGTGGTGGCGCGGACGTAAGGCCGCTTTTCCGTGCCGGTGAAGATGTTCTTGAACTGCACCATGCCCGCATTGGTGAAGAGCAGGGTGGGGTCGTTGCGCGGCACCAGCGGCGAAGACGCGACCACGCTATGGCCGTTGCGGGCGAAATAATCCAGGAAACTGGAACGGACGTCGGAAAGGCTTTTCATAGGCTTAGCTTGTAGCGGGAGGCCTAAATCTTGTCATCTGGGGCCTATTGCATGGCGGAATAGCTTAAAAACAGAAGGCGCCCCGTTTCCGGAGCGCCTTCTGCCGAGGAGCTGATTTCCCTGCGAAAAGAAATCAACTCGAACTGTCGGGCTGGAATTACTCCTCCTCGGCCTCGGCTTTTTCGTCCTCGCCACGGGCAATGGCCTGACCAAGCTGGCCGGCCGATGCCCGGATCGCCTTTTCGATGCTCTGGGCGATATCCGGATTGTTGGCCAGGAAGGTCTTAGCGGCCTCGCGGCCCTGGCCGATGCGGGAACCGTCATATGAGAACCAGGAGCCCGATTTCTCCACGATCCCAGCTTTCACACCCAGATCGACCAGCTCGCCGACCTTTGAGATGCCGACACCATACATGATGTCGAACTCGACCTGCTTGAAGGGGGGCGCGACCTTGTTCTTGACCACTTTCACGCGGGTCTGGTTGCCCACCACTTCGTCCCTGTCCTTGATCGCGCCGATGCGGCGGATATCCAGACGCACCGAAGAGTAGAATTTCAGGGCATTGCCGCCGGTGGTGGTTTCCGGATTGCCGAACATGATGCCGATCTTCATGCGGATCTGATTGATGAAGATCACGATAGTGTTGGATTTGGAGATCGAGGCGGTGAGCTTGCGCAAGGCCTGGCTCATCAGCCGCGCCTGAAGGCCGGGGAGCGAATCCCCCATCTCGCCTTCCAGTTCGGCCTTGGGCGTCAGCGCCGCAACCGAGTCCACCACCACGATATCGACGCCGCCGGAGCGCACCAGCGTGTCAGTGATTTCCAACGCCTGTTCACCGGTGTCGGGCTGGGAAATCAGCATTTCGTCGATATCCACGCCCAGCTTGCGGGCATAGATCGGATCCAGCGCATGTTCGGCATCGACATAAGCCGCGATGCCACCCTTCTTCTGGGCTTCCGCCACCGCATGCAGCGCCAAGGTGGTCTTGCCTGAGGATTCCGGGCCGTAAATCTCGATCACGCGGCCACGCGGCAGTCCGCCGATGCCCAGCGCAATGTCCAGCCCCAGCGAACCGGTCGAAACCGCGTCCGTCGCCAGGCCCAGGTCGCGGCTGCCCAGCTTCATCACCGAGCCCTTGCCGAAAGCCCGGTCGATCTGGCTCAGCGCCGCTTCCAGCGCCCGCTTGCGATCCTGATTGTCTTCCTTGGAAACCACCCGTAACGCCGCCTGTGACATGCCTGTCTCCCGGTTATTTCACAGCGCCCGCCGATCCCCAAGCGAATCCCAAGCCGCGATGTGATGAGGCGAAAGTACATGCTTTGTTCTCATTTGCAAGATACTGGCTAAAGCTATGTTATGGCTTGAAAATACTATATCTTGTTCTTACGGTGTTCCGGCAGCGAGCACTGGGGCCTCCAAGCCCAAGTTCCCGCTATCTACAGGGTCGAATTCGGCGAGCCGGCCGAATCCCTGTGCCGACGAGGAGGGCAAAATGGCGCGCATCAATTATGTCGAATTGCCTGCCGCAAATATCGCGGCGGCGAAGGATTTCTATGCCGGCGTTTTCGGCTGGTCGCTGACCGATTTCGGTCCGACTTATGCGGCCACACTGACCGGCGATGTCGATCTTGGCCTTCAAGGCGATATGGCCGAAGCGACCAAGAGTCCCTTGCCGGTGATCGATGTCGATGATCTGGAAGTGGCACTTGCCACCGTGACCAAAGCCGGCGGGCGCATCGTCAAACCGATCTTTTCCTTTCCCGGCGGCCGCCGCTTTCACTTTCTCGATCCCAATGGCAATGAGCTGGCCGTCGTGAAGGCGGACTGAAGGATGCCGCGTCTGTTTTCCTACGGCACGCTGCAACAACCAAGTGTGCAGATGGCGTCGTTCGGGCGTTTGCTGAAAGGCGCGCCCGATGCCCTGCCGGGCTGGAAACGCGAGATGATGGAAATCACCGACGCTGATGTGTTCGCGCTGAGCGGCGAGCGTTGTCATCCCATCCTGGTGCCGGGCCAACCTTCCGACGAAGTGGCGGGCATGGTGTTCGAGATCACGGACGATGAACTCGCCGCCGCCGACCGCTATGAAGTCGCCGATTACAAACGCATTGCCGCGCGGCTGAAATCCGGCACCGAGGCGTGGGTCTATGTCAGAGCTTGACCAATAATATTATTGATCGGCCACGTTGCCGAACACCGTGACGCACTGCTGATAACTGCGCACGAACATGCCTTGCTGGGTTTCGGCGTCGAAGCCATGCCCATCGGCGTCCTGTCTCGCCACGGCGGCGCAGAAGGGATTGACGCCATTGGCTTGCGCCGTCTGGGCGGGCGCTGCCTGGGCCACGGGCCTGGGTGCGGCTTTGGCCCGTGGCGCGGCTTCCGCGACTGGCTGAGCGTTCTTGGAATCGTCCAGGCCGATAAAGCTCATGCCATGCGACCAGTCGGCATCGGTGCAAGCGCTTAAAAGCGACGCGGCGCTAAGCGCCAAGGCAAGGTGAATTCTCATGGGCCGGGACTTTAGCGGTCTCCGCGCCGCGCGCAAGCGATCAAGCCCAACGCGGACTATTTCGACGCCCCGGACAGCACTTCCTTCACTTTGGCCGCCAATTGCTTCAGGCCGAAGGGCTTGGGCAGGAAATGCAGGTCGGAGGCGTTCTCGTCATTGCGGCGGAAGGCTTCCTCGGCATAGCCGGACATGAAGATCACCGCCAGCTCAGGCTTCAGCCCCTTCACATGACGAACCAATGTCGGGCCGTCCATGTTGGGCATCACCACATCGGTGATGAGAAGGTGAATCTCTTCCTTGCCGGATTTGACGATCTCCAGCGCTTCCTCGCCGCCGCTGGCTTCCAGCACGTTATAGCCGCGCATGCGCAGCGCGCGCGCTGCGAAGCTCCTGACCGCTTCCTCGTCCTCCACCAGCAGGATCGTGTCCTGGCCGGTGACATCGCGGGCGACCGGCGCCTGCGCTTCGGCGGCGGGCGCGCTCGCGTCCACGCGATGGCGCGGCAGATAAATCTTGAAGCTGGTGCCGCGGCCGACTTCGCTGTCCACCGTAATGAAGCCGCCCGATTGCTTGACGATGCCATAGACGGTGGCAAGGCCCAGGCCGGTGCCTTGGCCCACCGGCTTGGTGGTGAAGAAGGGATCGAAAATCTTGCCCAAATGCTCTGGCGAGATGCCGGTGCCGGTGTCGGCCACTTCGATGCGCACATAATCGCCTGCCGGCATGATGGCGGTGCCCAATGCCTGAGGCTCACGCACCTGGTCGTTGGCGGTAGAGATCGTCACCGTGCCGCCATTGGGCATGGCATCGCGAGCGTTGACCACCAGATTGATCACGGCGTTGGAAAGCTGGGCTTCGTCGGCATGCACCGCCCAAAGATCGGCGCCGTTCTCCAGCCGAAGCTCGATCCCTTCGCGCAGCAGGCGGCGCAGCATCTGCGCCAGCTCGCTGATCATGTCGGAAAGCGCCAGCACCTTGGGCTGCATGGTCTGCTTGCGGCTGAAGGCCAAAAGCTGGCCCACCAGGGTGGCGGCGCGCAGCGCATTCTGGTGCACCTCGTTCAATTCCTTGAACGAAGGATCGCCGGCGGTGTGGCGCATCAGCAGGAATTCGCAATTGCCGATGATGACGGTCAAGAGATTGTTGAAGTCATGCGCCACGCCGCCCGCCAGTTGCCCGACCGCTTGCAGCTTTTGCGACTGGGCGAATTTGGTTTCCAGCGCCCGCTGTTCGGAGACGTCGGTCAAGTAGAGCGTCACGCCGCCCGGCATGGCGCTGGCGGAGATCTCCGCCATATGTTCACCCCGGCGCAGCTCCATGGGCCTGGCCGCCACCTCGCCCCGCGCGGTTGAGGCGATTAAGGCCCGCAAAGGCGCGCGGTCGGCTTCATCCAACAGCGCCGCCAGATCGCGGCCGGTGAAGATGCCGGCAAGGCCGAAGAATTTGGCGAACGCAGGATTGGCGTCGCGCAACTGGCCATTGGGTTCGACAAAGGCGATGCCGATGGGCGCGCTCTGAAACAAATCCTTTGTCACCCGCTCCGGCATCACCGAGACCGGGGCGGCCGGCTCCGGCGCGGGCCGTGCGGCAGTGGCGGGCGGCGCTTCGGTCGCAGCCAGGCGTGGCGAGAACCACCAGACGGTGCGCTGATCTTTGAGTGGGCGCACGGCCGCGACCAGCTCAAGCCCCGGGCGCACGACAAAGCTTTCCTCGCGGGGCCGGCCTTCAGCGGCGTCACGCGCCAGCCGATAGAGCACCGCGCTGGACGGTTCGCCCGCCAGCGCCAGTTCGGGCGGTGCAGCGCTCTCATTGTCTTTCGCGCCGGCCATGCGGCGATAGACCGGGTTGCAGTCGAGCACTGCGCCATCGGGCCCAGTGATGGCCCAGGCGACATTGGCGCGTGCCGCTGCTTCCGCCACACGCTTGGCGTCTTCGGTCTTGAGCCCCTCGCGCGGCCACACCGCGTATATGAGAAGCGAGGCCACGGCGCCGATCCCGCCCAAAAGCGCATAGCCGGCGAAACCGGCCTTGTCGGGCTCAGACAAAGCAAGGATCGCCGCCGCCAGGGCCAGCGCTGCGAACGCCGCGGCGGCCCAACGCCAGGCGCCGGCGGGAACGCCGAACGCCAGGGTCGAAAGAGTGCGGGAGGCCTGCATCAGCCGCACTTTACAAGATTCGGTTAACGAATGGTTTCCGGTCCGTAAACCATTGTGATGGCTACCTAATTTCTAAGCGACTTTCCGCTGCCCTCATATAGCGAAGCGATAGGGCATAAAAACAATCAGCGGCGCGGAATCGCGCGACCTGCCCTCATACAGCGAAGCGGTAGGGCATCAATAACGATCAACGGCGCGCCATCGCGCCGTTGAGCCGCATGACATAGCCGATCACTTGCGCCACGGCTTTATAGTGTTCGGGCGGCACCGCCTCATCCACTTCGACGCTGGCGTGCAGGGCGCGGGCCAAGGGCGGATTCTCGATCACCGGCACGTCATGCTCTTCGGCCACCGCGCGGATGCGCAGCGCCAAGGCGTCGATACCCTTGGCGACGCAGATCGGCGCGGCTGTCTTGCCGGATTCATATTTCAGCGCCACCGCATAGTGGGTCGGGTTCATGATCACCACCGTGGCGGTCGGCACCGCGGTCATCATGCGCTTCCTGGCGCGCTCCTGACGGATCTGGCGCACCTTGGCCTTGATGGCGGGATCGCCTTCATTCTGGCGATATTCTTCCTTGATCTCCTGCTTCGACATGCGGTTGCGCTGCATGAAGCGGAAGCGCTGCAGGAAATAATCCAGCCCCGCGATCACCAGCAGCGCCGACAAGGCCGCGGTCATCACCTTGAACAGAAGATGGTTCATGTCGCCCACCACGCCGCCGGGCGACTGGTTGAGAACGGCTTCCAGCGCGCCGCGCTCGGGCCAGAGCTGGGTCCAGATCGCCATGCCCACGATGGCGATCTTGATGAGGCCCTTGAGCAGATTCACCCAACCTTCCGGCCCGAACAGGCGCGACAGGCCGGCCGGAATCGAAAGCTTGGAGAAATCCGGCTTGATCTTGTCGGGCACGAAGGCCGGACGGCTTTGCGCCACATGGCCGGCGAGACTGGCCAGGATCATCACGCCCATGAAGGGCGCCAGGATCAGCGCCACATGCAGAAGGAGGCCGCGCATCAAAGACGCGATGCCTGCGCCATCCACTGACATCTGCTCCGGCTCTTCGATGAAGATGGTGAGAAGCTTGGCGATGGCGATCGCGGTGGAATGGCCGAACATGGCAATGGCCAAAGTGCCGCCCGCCAGAAGAACGAAGGACGTCACCTCGGAAGATTTGACGGTGTCACCGGATTCGCGCGCCTGTTCGAGCCGCTTGGCTGTCGGCTCTTCGGTCTGCTGCGATTTATCTTGCTCGTCAGCCATTTATTTATTGGCGCGCTTGCGGACGGCAAACCGCAGCCCCTTCCATCGATCCAAAAAAGAGCGAGGGGCTGCACTTTGCCTGCAAGCGCTTTTTCGAATCCGCTTGGGTCAAAGGAATATTCCCATCGACGTGGTGTAGTAGTTCAAGAACAGCGTGATCATCGATCCCAGCATCGCCAGCATGATGACAAAGCCGCAAAGGATGTTGATCGGCACCGCGACAAAGAAGACCTGCAATTGCGGCATCAGCTTTGCCAGCACGCCCAGCGCGGCATAGACGGCAAACCCAAACACCAGGAAGGGCGCCGCCAACTGGAAACCCAGCGCGAAGGACGAAGAGACTAGTCTGATCACCAGCTGCGCCATATCGCCGGTGGGAAGATGTCCGCCCGGCGGCAGCATGCGATAGCTGCCCGCGATGGCGCCAATCGCCAGATGATGCAGGTTGGTCAGGAAGATCATCACCGTGCCCAGAAGTGTGAGGAAATTGCCTACCACCGCACCTTGGGTGTTTTGGGTGGGATCAAGCGTCTGGGCATAGGAAAGCCCGATCTGGGAGGCGATCAGAAAGCCCGCCACCTGCAATGCGCTCATGATGACAGCCGCCATGGAACCCACCAGAACGCCGGCGGTGATCTCCTGTCCGATCATGATGGTGAGCGAAAGAAAGGTCTGCGGCGTCTGCGCCGGATAGGCGCTTTGCACGGTCGGCATCAGCGCCAGCGAGATCGCCAGCGCTAAGACCAGGCGCACCCGTGCGGGCACGCCCATGGTGCCGAAGCCCGGCAACAGCATCAGCATGGCGCCGACGCGCGCGAACACCAGAAGATAGGTGAGAATTGCGCCGGAGAAATTGGCGAGTTGGATGTGCACGGCGGCTAATAGGCCGCGATGCGGGTGGCGATGTCGGTCATGAGACTGCCCAAGGCGGCGCCCGCGAAAGGTAGCGCGATCAACAGCACCACAAACACCGCCACGATCTTGGGAACGAACACCAAGGTCTGTTCCTGGATCTGGGTCAACGCCTGGAGAAGGCCGATGCCAAGGCCTACCACCAGGGCGGTGATCATGGCGGGCGCGATCACTTCCAGCAGAACCAGCATGGAGGAACGGGCGAAATCGATGGCGGTGGCGGGATCCATATTATTTTTCCTTATCGCCTCACCCTTCGCCCCTCGACGGGCTCGGGGTGAGGATGTTTCCGTGTTCCTCATGCTGAGCTTGTCGAAGCATGAGGCTATTAAATCGGCATGCTCATGATGGATTGATACGCGGCCACGACTTTGTCGCGCACTGCCACCACCGTATCGAGAGTTAGTTCGGCGGCGTTCACGGAATTGACCACGTCCACAATATTGGCCTTGCCCGACACCTGGCCCTGGGCGGCTTGTTCGCCCTGGCGGATAGTGGTGATCGAATCCTTGACCGCGCCGGTCAAGAAATCCGCGAAATTCTGACCGGGCAGATCGGCGGGCGCGACGCCCGGCGTCGAGGCCGCCTGCGCCATGCGCGCGACGTTCTGATAAGCAGCGGCGGCTGCAGCAGGAAGGGCCATTTATAAACTCCCGAACGAAAGTGAAGCCCACACAAGCTTTCTTCCCCCGCAAGGCGGAGCCTTTGGCGGGGGAAGATGTGCGGTAGCGGGCTTGCCCGCGTGCCGCACAGTTGGGGGCAAAAAATCATGAAGGGCGGAGGGGGGCATCATTTATTCAGAAGGTCTACAGTTTTCGCGAGCATCTGTTTCGTCGCGTCCATGACTGTGAGATCAGCTTCAAACGAACGCTGCGCTTCGCGCATGTCCATGATTTCGATCAGGGGATCGACATTGGGCAACTTCACATAGCCTTGCTTGTCGGCATTGGGATTGCCGGGATCATATTGGCTGCGGAATTCGCTTTTGTCGGCGACGGTCTTGCCCGACTCTACCATGCTGGCGCCCAACTCGCGGTCGAATTTCGACGTCACGGTGGGGACCTTGCGACGATAGGGATCGGCGCCGGGCACCGGAGAGGTGGAATCGGCGTTGGCGATATTCTCAGAAATCACTTTCATGCGGTCGGACTGGACGCGCATGCCGGAAGCGGCGACTGCCATGGCGGTCGAGAAATCCATTACTGCTCTCCTTTAGCTTCAGGGCGCCCCGATGGCGGTTTTCATCATCGTCATCGCTTTGGCATAGATGTTGGCGGCCGCCTGGAATTGCGCCTGGGTATCGGAGACCTTGATCATTTCCGCTTCCAGAGACACGGCGTTGCCGTTGGGACTCGATTCCACATCGCGGCTTTCGAAATCGTCGAACTTGCTTTGGCTGGTGGATTTGATCGAGATGTGCCGCGGATTGGTGACGGCGAGGCTGGCGGCCTTGTCCACCACCTGGCTGCGCATCGCATTGTCGAAATCCAGCGCTTTCAGATCGCGCGCCGCAAACCCGGGCGTGTCGGCATTGGCGACATTCTGGGCCAGGACATCCTGGCGCTGGTGCAGCCAGGACATGCGGGTACGCAGCATCGACATCAGCGGCAGGTCGGGCAGGTTCATGGCGGTAATTTTCCGTTAGCCTTCGAATGTGCGGGTATGCTGCGCCCGACATGCTTAAACGCGACTTAACGGTGGTGGTTTTTGCCGGGCATTTTCTGCCGGCATTTAACGCGCGATTAAGGTTGCTGCTTCTTTAATGCCCCCTGAGCGTTTCGGCGACAAGCGGGAATGACAACGGACTCTGTTGGTGGCGCGTCGTCGAAACGCGAAAAGGCATAAAACAGCATGGCATTTGAAATTCTGCGCTATGTCGGCGCGCTCTTCCTGGTTCTCGCCCTGATCGGCGCCGCGGGTCTTGCGGCGCGCAGATGGGGCGTGCCCGGCGTCACGCGCGCGGTGGATCATAAGAGATTGGCCGTGGTGGAGACCTTGATGATCGGGCCGCGCCAGCGCCTTTTCATCGTGCGCCGCGACGATGTCGAGCATCTGATTTTCTCGAGTCCAGATGGTTCCTGCTTAGTCGAAAACAATATCTCCCCCTCCGGCCTTCGCATCGCAAGCGCTGCTACGGCCACCTCCCCCGCCAGCGCTGACGCGCGCGGGGGCGGCGGACCTGCGCGTGGACCCGAACACATATGAAGCAAATCACACGTTATCTCCCGTTGCTGGTTCTGCTGTTTGCGCTGTTCGCGCCCAGCTTCGCTTTTGCCGCGCAGCTTGCGCCCACCGCCGCCAATGCCGGCGCAGCGGCCTCGAACTCCGGATTTTCCATCGATCTGAACGGCAGCGGGCTTTTCACCGACCGCATGGTGCAGATCGTCGCCCTGATCACGGTACTGTCCATCGCGCCATCCATTCTGATCATGATGACCAGCTTTGTGCGCATGGTGGTGGTGCTGTCGCTGTTGCGCACGGCGCTTGGCCTGCAGCAGAGCCCGCCCAACAGCGTCCTGGTCTCGCTGGCGATGTTTCTGACCCTGTTCGTGATGACACCGACCTTGACCGATGCCTATCACCAAGGCGTCGAGCCCATGATGAACAATCAAGTCACCGCCGAGCAAGGCTTCACCGCCGCCATGGTGCCGATGAAGAAATTCATGGTGGCGCATGTGCGCGACGCCGACCTCAAGCTGTTCCTGGACATGGCGCACGCCAAGCCCCCCGCCAAGCCGGAAGACACGGCGCTGACCACGCTCGCCCCCGCCTTCATGCTGTCGGAGCTGAAACGGGCCTTTGAGATCGGCTTTCTGATCTTCGTGCCCTTCCTCATCATCGACATGGCGGTGGCCTCTATCCTGATGAGCATGGGCATGATGATGTTGCCACCGGTGATTATCTCGTTGCCCTTCAAGCTGATCTTCTTCGTGCTGGTGGATGGCTGGCGGCTGATCGCCGGCTCGCTGGTAGAAAGCTATTTGCACAGCCCTCCCCACACCTGAACCATTATTTTGGTCGCGCGGCCTAACGCGAACCGCTTGGCACTTCGCGGGGCCGACGCTCCATATTGACCCTCTTCCCGGCTCGCGAGAGGATCGCATATTGGGTTTGGGAGGGGTTCATGCTGCGCATGTCGCGCCTGAGGGCGTTTGTCTCGATTTTCGCGTTGCTTCCGGTCTTGAGCCTTGCCGTCCCTGTAGGCCAGGCGGCGCCTGCCAAACTCGCGAAATTCCCCAAAGGCACGGGCGATGCCGCCAGCTGCCGCGCGCTGGCCGGCCGGGCAATCGGACCCGACATGCGCATCGCCACCGCCGAATATGACGAGAACGGCACCATTGTGGGCAACACCCAGGTGGATGCGCCGCTCTGCCGGATTGTGGGCGTGGCCTATCCCACCGCCGATTCCCGCATCGGCTTTGAAGTCTGGATGCCGCCGATGAGTGCCTGGAACGGCAAATTCCAGGCGGAAGGTTCGGGCGGTTCGGCGGGCGCGATCTCGCCTGGCCCCATGTTGACGGCGTTGAAGGTAGGTTACGCCACCATGTCCACCGACAATGGCCATGTCATCAATTCCGACGCGCCCAATGGGGGCAACGAACAGACCTGGGCCCTGGGCCATCCGGAGAAGATGATCGACTTCTCTTACCGCGCGCTGCATGTCTCGACGCTGGCCGCCAAGCTGATCGTGGAAGACTTCTACGGCAAGAAAGCCAGCGAATCTTACTTCATCGGCTGCTCGCAGGGCGGCCATCATGCGCTGATGGAAGCGACACGCTTTCCCGACGATTATGACGGCATCGTCGCGGGCGCGCCCGCCTGGCATTGGGCCAATCAGATGATCAACGCCACCTGGAACAGCCGCGCGGCTTTGAAAGATCCCCAAGCGTTGACGCAAGAAAGCGCCATGCTGCTCAGCCGGCATGTGATCGCGGCCTGCGATGCGCTGGACGGCGTCAAGGATGGCGTCATCGAGGATCCGCGCCAGTGTCATTTCGATCCCGCCTCGCTCGCTTGCAAGGAAGGCGAGGCAGCTGGCGAATGCTTGACGCCGGTGCAAGTGGCGGCCGCGAACGCGATCTATGACGGCGCCAAGCGTTCCGACGGCACGCCCATTTTCCAGGGCTATCCGCGCGGCAGCGAAGCGAATTGGGCGCGGATATGGGCCGGCGCGCAGCCGGGCGGCTCGTCCTTCGATTTCTTCCGCTACTCGGTATTCCAGGACAAGGACTACCAGAATGCCAACTTCGACTATGACAAGGACACCGACCGCGCGCTGTCCGCGAAAGTCGTCGGGCGCCAGACGGTGGCCGATGTCTATAACGTGAAGCCCGATCTATCGACCTTCGCGCGGCATGGCGGAAAACTTATCATGTATCACGGCTGGGCAGACCAGCAGATCTCGCCTTTCGCCAGCCTGGATTTCTATCAGCAGATTGTGTCCCAGCAGGGCCAGGTCAGAACCGATTCCTTCCTGCGCCTGTTCATGCTGCCGGGAATCTATCATTGCGCCGGCGGCCCGGGCGCGGGGAATTTCGGCGCTGCTGGTCCTGCCGCTAAGGACGATGCCCAGCACGACATCGCCAAGGCGCTGGATGTGTGGGTCACGAAGCAGAAAGCGCCCGAGAGTTTCATCGGCACCCGTATCAACGATCAGACCAAGGCTGTGGAGCGCACGCGCCTAATCTGCCGCTTCCCGCAAATGGCGAAATACAAAGGCAGCGGCGACACCAACGATGCCGCCAACTTCACCTGCTTGGCGCCGACCTGAACCTGTTACGCCTGGCCGTGGGCCGGTACCGACAAGGCTACTTACCCGGGATCATGACATGCGCGACCGGCGTGCCGGCCCACATGAGCCAGGGATGGACATAGTCGAGTCTGGCTGAAAGCCCTGTGGAGCTTTCGGTCGCGTTGGGGAGAAAAACGATCATATGCGGCAATGCCGAGTCCTGGGAGGCACCGCCCATCTCATAGGTCGTCGCCCCGACAGGCGGATTCAACTTGCCGCTTCTAGCGTCCGCCGCCAGCGCGTCACTGATCTCTGCGCCCGATTTTCCATCGGCGGCCAGCGCTTCGTTGCGGATCCAGAATGGGTCGAGCGCTTTGGGATAGCAGTAGGAGAGAAAACCTGTCTTAGCGACGTTGGCGCTGCAAATGAAGCCGTTGGAACCCTGGCGTAACACCACCCTAGGCGCATGGGGAGCGTCGAGCACCACTGTGGCGCCGTCGCGTATGGACTGAGGCGCTGCGAGCAGCGCGCCCGCGATCACGCGCGCGCGGTCGTCCGTTTCGCCATGGGCAGCACCAAGCCCGGCAGCAATCGTCAGCAGCGCGCAAATTCCTTTGGCCGCCTTCTGCATATTTCCGGGCATCGCATTCTCCTTGTCGTTCCGCGTGGCGTTCAAATAACTCGACAAGAGGCCTCAGTCGAATTTATAGTTTTTTTGGTACCTATAAAATTTCTGAATGATCGATACCGAGGCGCTTCGCACTTTCATCGCGGTCCATCGCCAGAAAGGATTTTCTGGCGCCGCGCGGATATTGCACCGAACCCAGCCCGCCATCTCCAACCGCATCCGGCTTCTCGAACAAGAATTAGGTGCGCGTCTTTTCGAGCGCGCCGCCAACGGCATCATGCTCAGTCAGGCGGGGCGCGTATTGCTGCCGCGGGCCGAAGCGATCGTCGCCGCGTTGGGCGACGCCGAACAAGCGGTTCTCGGTCTGCGCAAAGACGCCGCCGGTCCCATCGACCTCGTTATCGTAGGAACGCTCGCCGGCACAAATCTGACAGCCGCGCTCAAGCGTTTCGCCGCGCGCCATCCGAGTGTCGACTTGAATTTGCGCACCGCCCGCAGCTCGGAGGTGAGCGAGTTGGTCCGCAATGGCGAAGCCAGCGTCGGCCTCAGATATGACCGGAACCGGTCAGACGATCTGCACTATGAACAGATCGGCAGCGACCCCATGGTCATCGCTTGCGCCGCCACCCATCGCTTCGCGGGCCGGCTGCTGCGCTCCCTCAAGTTACTTCAGGATGAACGCTGGCTGGCGTTTCCGGAAATTCCGGGAAAGCGGGAGATTCCGGCTTCACATATTTGGAGCATTTTCCTGACGCTGGGACTGGGAGAAATCTCCTGGTGGCCGGTCGATAGCCTCAATGCGCAGAAGCGATTGGTAGAGGCGGGCTCGAGCCTTGCGCTAGTGCCCAAAAGCAGCATGCGGGAAGAATTATCTTCCGGCAGCCTCAAGATCATCCGTGTCACCGGATTGCACGTCGCTCAGTCCGTCCAGATGGTCTCACGCAAAAATGGCTTCTTCAGCGCCGCCACTCTCAAGCTAATGGAATTGCTGCGCGCCGAATATCGAACCTGAAGTTCAAGTGGTCACAAAGTTGGCTTCCGTCTTTGCTTTCACGTCGTCGAGAGTGACGCCGGGGGCGAGTTCGATGAGCTTGAGGGCCTTGGCCTTGCGATCGACCTCGAAGACACAGAGATCTGTGATGATGAGGTCGATGCAGCCCAAGCCGGTGAGCGGCAAGGTGCAGGACTTGAGGATCTTGGACTTGCCGGCCTTGTTGGCATGCTCCATCAGCGCGATCACCCGTTTGACCCCCGCCACCAGATCCATGGCGCCACCCATCCCCTTCACCATCTTGCCGGGGATGGTCCAGTTGGCGATATCGCCGCCTTCGGAAACTTCCATCGCGCCCAGGATCGCCATGTCGATGTGACCGCCCCGGATCATGGCGAAGCTGTCGACGGAGGAGAAAAAGCTCGACGTGGGCAAAGCCGTCACGGTCTGTTTGCCGGCATTGATCAAGTCGGGATCTTCTTCGCCTTCGTAAGGGAAAGGCCCGATCCCCAGCATGCCGTTCTCGCTTTGCAGCGTGACCTTCATGCCTTGCGGAATGTAATTGGCCACCAAGGTGGGAATGCCGATCCCCAGATTGACGTAATAACCGTCCTTCAATTCCTTGGCGGCGCGGGCCGCCATTTCTTCCCGGCTCCAGGCCATTACACGGCCTCCTTCTTGTCCGGACGCGGCCGGGTGGTGCGGAACTCGATCTGCTTTTTGTAATCCCTGCCCTGAAGAATGCGGCTCACAAAAATGCCGGGCGTGTGGATCTGGTCGGGGTCGAGGCTGCCATTGGGGACCAGCTCCTCCACCTCGGCGATGGTGACTTTGGCGGCGGTCGCCATGTTGGGATTAAAATTCCGGGCGGTCTTGCGGTAGATCAGATTGCCTTCGTTATCGCCTTTCCAGGCTTTGACGATGGCGAGATCGGCTTTGAGCCAGGTTTCCCGCACATAGGTCTCGCCCTCGAAGACTTCCGTCGGCTTGCCTTCGGCCACCACCGTGCCCACGCCGGTCTTGGTGTAGAAGGCCGGTATCCCTGCGCCCCCTGCCCGAATCCGTTCCGCCAAGGTGCCTTGCGGGTTCAGCTCCAGCTCCAGCTTGCCCCCCAGATAGAGGCTTTCGAACAATTTATTCTCGCCGACATAGGAAGAGACCATCTTCTTGATCTGGCCATTGTTGAGCAGCACCCAAAGCCCGAGATTGTCCGCGCCGCAATTGTTGGAGATCACAGTGAGGCCCTTGACCCCGTTCTCCTTCAAGGCGGCGATCAGGTTCTCCGCATTGCCCGAAAGCCCGAAACCCCCGGACATCAAGGTCATCCCGTCGAACACGACCCCTTCCAGCGCGCTTTTGGCGTCCGGATAGACTTTGCCTGTCATCGCAAATGCTCCTTGCGTGCGCCCCACGCTTAATAACTTCCGGCGCGCGAGGCAATGCACGCATCCAGTTTGCCCCAAATCTTCAAAGAGACTGTGAACTTGTCACAGCCGCATGAAAGCGCTGGCCTTCCGTCAGGCGCGCGAGATCTGACCGTCGCGCATATGGAGTTCGGTGATCGCGGCGCGCGCTTCCGGCCTAGGATTCGTCACCAATTGGCAATGATCGTTAAAGATCATCACCGCGCGGTCCGACGCCGAATAGGGCCGCCAATGCGGCAGGCCCGAAACATTGGGATTGCCGGTCCTGGCGAAATTGGTCCAGGCGCGGCTCATCTTGTCGGCCAGGGGATAACGGTCTTTGCCCTTGCCGGTGATGATGTCGTCGGTGGGCCCGTCCAGATTGTCGAACACATAAGAGACTTCCACTGTGTGCGGCACGCCCAGCTTGCCGTCACGCACCGGCGTGGGTTTTTCGAAATGGTAGACATAGGCCGGAGCCTGACCGAGCGCCGCCTTGCGTTCGGCCACCAGCGCGACATTGGCCGTCAGCCAATTGTCGGAGGCGACGATCTGGAACAGGCGCACATTGTCGGCCTTGGGGAAGTCGCGCTTGTAGAGAGCGATCAGTTTTTCGGTTTCCGCATCCTCCACTCGCAACGCCTTCTTCAGATCGGCGCGCAAGGTGGCGTCGTCGATGGGATCGAGCGGCGTGGTGTTGAGAAAAGTGATCTCGGTGAGCGTCGAACCCAGGATCAACGGTACCTTGCCGGAAAGCGACGGCGCCACTGGATCGAAAGGGCCATTGCCGGAGACCAGATTGCGGCCATCCTGAACTGGACCGAAGCGGCCCGCAGGCCCCATGGGGCCCAGCGCCGCCAGAATCCGCTGGAACGGCATCTGCTGCAGCTGCTCCACCTGATTGGGTTGAAGCCCCAGCTGGGTCATGATTTTGGTGGCGATCTCGGTGCCTTCATCCGGCGTGATCGCCTTCAGAGTGACGCCGCTTTCCGCAATGACGCGATGAAAGCGCCCCTCAGCCTGCGGCATCGCCATGGCGGTGGTGACTTTGCTGCCGCCGCCCGACTGACCAAAGATGGTGACATTGTCCGGGTCGCCGCCGAACTCGGCGATGTTGTCCTTCACCCAATTCAGCGCCGCCACGATGTCGAGCATGCCGACATTGCCGCTGTCGGCGAATTTCTCGCCGCCCAACTTGCCCAGATAAAGAAACCCAAAGGCATTAAGGCGATGGTTGATGGTGACCAGCACCACGCCATGCTTCTTGGCCAAGCTATAGCCGTCATAGCGGACATTGCCGCCGGAACCGCCGGTGAAGCCGCCGCCATGGCACCACAGCATCACCGGGCGCTTCTTGCCGTCGGCCAAACCCGTGGTCCAAATGTTGAGGCGCAAGCAATCTTCGCTCTGCTGGGTGCGATCCAGCGCCACCACTTCTTCTTCCATGAAGCCGGTGGTATCGGTCTGAGGCGCGCGATTGCCGAAGCGCGTGGCGTCGCGCACATCGCTCCAGGGTTCGGGCGGTTGGGGCGGCATGAAGCGGTTCGTGCCTGACGTGGGCGCGCCATAAGGAATGCCCTTGAAAATCTTGACCGCGCCATCCGCCAGGCCGCGTACCTTGCCATAGCGCGTGTTGGCGACAGGCGGCGTTGCCGCAACCGTGCGCGAAGTGCTGAAAGCGAGGCCCGCAGCACTTCCAGCCGCCAGCATTTCGCGGCGACTCAAGCCTTGCGACATTTTGCTTTTTGTCATGGCCATCCCCATTTCCGCCTGCACAAGACTATAGGGATTGGGAAATAGTCGCGCCATATGTAAAAGGCCCTGCTCTCCATGGAATACACCGTTATGCGAAACGATCCGACACCGCCCGACGCCTGCGCCACCATGGGTGAGTTGCGCGCCGCGATAGATGCGCTGGATGCGCGGCTGGTGTCGCTGCTGGCCTTGCGCCAGCGCTATATCGAACGCGCTGCAATCCTGAAGCAGACGCGCGGCGCCGTGCGCGATGACGCCCGCGTCGAAGGGGTCGTGCGCCATGTGATCGAAGAGGGCAAGCGCGCCGGTCTTTCGCCCATGATCGCCGAACGCGTCTGGCGCAACCTGATCGAGGCCAGCATCGCGCATGAATATCAGGCGTTCGACGCCAAAGGCGCCGCGGCACAATGAGGCTTCAACCGTCGAGCTGAACCTGTCTTTGCGCCGCGATCATCATGCGGGTGATGCCGCGATGGATGTTCACTTTCACCAGCGAGACGGACTGGCCGGTCTTGGCGGATGCTTCTTCCACCGAAAAGCCGTGCATCTTCACCAGCCGGATGACTTCGGCCTGCGCCGGTTTCAATTCGCCCAGAAGCTTTTCCAAAGTCGTGGCGCTTTGCACCGCCGCGCCATGATCTTCTATCGCGATATCCTCGCTGATCGGCAAAGCGGCGGATCTGCGCAAGGCGCGCAGACGGTCGATCCATTTGTAGCGCGCGATCGCCACCAGCCATGGGCCGAAGGGCCGCAAAGGATCATAGCTGTTTCGCTTCTCATGCAGCGCGACCAGCGTGTCCTGCACCGCATCGTCCACCATCGAGGGCGGAAGCCGGGCGCTGAAATAGCGTTTCAACCAGGGACGAATCTCTCCCAGCAGGCGGCGATAGCGCGCGCCATCGCCTTTCTGCGCGGCCGCCATCCATGCTGACCATTCCTTGTCGGACATTTGGTGATGCGAGCCGAAGAGCGTGGAAAGTGTGCAACAACCCCCGGCTTTCGGCAATAACATGCCACCGGCGATGGCGAAATTGTCCGACATTTGCCAAATTCCGGTTGCGCGGCTTGTAACTCCGCGCATGCGCCCGCCGAAGACAACAAAGGCTGTCACAGGCTGGCACCAGCATTCCGGAACCACAAACCCATTTTGACCGTGCAACCACCCGATAATTCTTCCCAGATACCAGCCGCCAGATCCGCCGAAGCCTCCTTCGAGCGGCTGGTGGAAGAGTTGGTCGCGGACCTGGAACCGGTGGGCGATCCACCGGTGGCGCGGCGGCTTGCGATCGGCCTGGGCGCTGGCCTTGCGTTGTCGGTGCTGCTGGTGGGACTGGTGCTGGGCTTTCGTCCCGACATGGGAAGCGCCACGCTCACCATGATGTTCTGGATCAAACTCGCTTATGTGTCCGGCATCGGCGCCATTGCGTTATGGGCGGTGGAGCGGCTGGTGAGGCCCGGCGTTCCCACCGGCAATCTCCTCTTGTGGCTTCTGGCGCCAACCCTGGCGGTGGCAGGCCTTGCGGTGGCACAATTGATCGACGGCCCGTCCGAGGCGCGCGAGCATCTGATCATGGGCTTCAGCGCTGGGGCCGCGCCCTGGCGCATCGTGGTGGCAGCGTTGCCCTTGCTGATGGGTCTTGCTTGGGCGGTGCGCGGCTTGGCGCCGACCCGTCTGGTTTTCTGTGGCGCGATGGTGGGCCTGGCGGCGGGCGGCTTCGGCGCCGCCTCCTATGCCATGCATTGCCAGGAATCGACGGCACCGTTCCTGTTCATCTGGTACAGTTTGGGCGTGATCGCCTGCGGCTTTGTCGGCGCGCTGCTGGGGCCGCGCGTGTTGCGGTGGTAGTAAGGAATCGCGGGATTGCGCCCCTCTCTCAAAATTGAAATCGTCTTGAATTAAAGCCGGCGCATTCGTCTGCCCCGCGGCCACCAGGTGGAGGGGCGCCCACTCGCGGGATATGTGCTGTCTCGCAAAAGTCTGCGTTTTCGCCTGCCGCGGCCGGGCGAAGACGCTGTCGCGGTGGGCGGGAAAAGTGCTTGTGTAAAGAGGGGCGGCGCCCACTCGGGTCGCTGCGCGACCCTCCGTGGCGCTCAGTTTTTGTAAGCTCGCTCGGCGGGTGGAAGGGCGCCCACTCGGGCCGCTGCGCGACCCTCCGTGGCGCTCAGTTTTTGTAAGCTCGCTCGCTGCGCTCGCTCACTAACAAAAACTGGCGCGCCCGAAGAGATTCGAACTCCTGACCCCCAGATTCGTAGTCTGGTGCTCTATCCAGCTGAGCTACGGGCGCGCATTGAGGCGAAGGGCGCCGAACCTATTGAGGACATTCCGCAAAGGCAAGCGCGTGCTTTCGTCCCCCGCGACCTCGCGCCGCTGTCACCCAAAAGCGCCACCCGGCCGCCCCCAAATTCCGTCCAAGTCCCCACGACGATTGTGTAAAACGGCAAAAGCGGGCCTTGACGCCCTTGTCCGCCCCCCTAGGCCCCGTTAAGACTAAACCCCCGCATCTTGGCTGGCGGGCGTTGGCCAAGGGGGTTGGGGTTGAATGCGTGCCGCCCCCCTCTCTGGGGCAGGGGCGCCGGCAGCGGAGAGCAGAATGAGGGGATTTCCAGCCAAACAAGGCCTCAAGCCGGGCCTTCTTCTGGCATGCGTGCTGACGGCCGGGCTGGCCGCCTGCAGCGACATCGACAATATGTTCGACAGCAACAGCGACATCTCCGCCTCGGATGCTGCCCAGCCCACGGCCGCCAGCATGGCGGGAGGCGCAGGTGCGCCGCCCACGGCTGAAGCACCGCCCCCCATGGCATCCGGCGGCGGCGCCCCGGTCGCTACCATCACGCCCGTCGCCATCGATCCCGGCAACGACACCGGCACCCAGGTCAACAAGACCATCCAGACCCTGCGCGGCCAGGTTTCGGGCCTGGAGACCAAGCTCGCCGCCAACGCCCAGCGCTTGGCGGATTTACGCAACAATGGCGCGGCCGCGGCCGGCGCCTATCAGGAATCCAAGGCCCGCATCACCACCCGCCTTCAAGTGGGCACCACCAAGGGCAATCCCGAACTGGTGAGCGAATGGAATTCCGCCCAGACCTCGCTCGACACGCTGTCGGCCAACATCAATCAACTGAATGCGCTGGGCACCGATGTGACCAACGATTCTTCGTCCGCCCATTTCGCGCTCAATCAGATCGGCGCGACTTTCAATGTCTCGGGCGCAGTCGATGAAGATCATCGCCAGCTTTCACTGCTGGAAGACGAAACCAACCAGACCATCGTGCTGATCGACCGGCTGCTGAAAGAAGTTTCGGACGATATT
The DNA here is from genome assembly GCA_035605955.1 of Rhizomicrobium sp. Taxonomy (GTDB): domain Bacteria; phylum Pseudomonadota; class Alphaproteobacteria; order Micropepsales; family Micropepsaceae; genus Rhizomicrobium. Next base: position 8,011 of record DATNGI010000089.1, on the reverse strand, counting down.
CAGCGCCAGACCGCCTATTCCGCCAATGAGCGCAGCAATCTCACCGTGCTGGCCAGCTCGATCAAGAATGGCGAACTTTATGGCGGCACGCCGGGGCTAACCGCAGCTGCCGCCACCAGCAATCTGCAATTCGCCGCCAATGGCACGCCACTGGTGGTGGTGCGCTTCGACCGGCCGAATGTGGATTATCAGCAGGTTCTCTACGCCGCGTTGAACCAGGCGTTGCAGGCCCGTCCTAACGCCAATTTCCAGGTGGTGGCGGTGTCGCCGACGCGCGGCAACGCGGCCTCCGTGCAGATCGCGCAGACCACGGCACGCCGCCACGCACAGGAAATCATGCGCTCCATGACCGATATGGGCGTGCCGGCATCGCGCATGAATGTGGCGTCTTCGACAGACCCGAACGCGGCGGCTAGCGAAGTCAGAGTCTTCGTCCGCTAGAAAAAGTGGAAATGATTTCGAAGAAGCCTCGTCCTTCGACGAGGCTTTTTTGTTTCAGGCCTTCACCGCCACCACAAATAAGCGCTGGAAGGGAAACAGCGTCGTGCCGTCGGCGCGGCGCGGATAAGCCGCATTCAGCTTTGCCTTATAGGCCGCGATGAAGGCATCACGCTCCGCGCCTTGCAGCGCTTGGACGAAAGGCCTGAGCGCCGTGCCGGAGACCCAGCGATAGACCGCGTCCTCGCCTTCCAGCATTTGGAGATATTCCGTCTGCCAGATGTCGAGCGCCGCTGCATGCGGCTTGAGGATGTCATAGTAGACGTCCGCCTTGCCGCGTTCGGTCTCGCGCACATGTTTGAGCTTTTCGCGCCAACGCGGATCGGCAGCGGCCTCGCGCATCAGGGCATGGCTGGGCGCGGCATAATTCACCGGCACTTGGAAGGCGAAAACGCCGCCTGGCTTCACGAACGACATCAGCTTCGGAAACAACGCCGCCTGATCCGGCACCCATTGGAAGGTGGCGTTGGAGAAAATTACGTCATAGGGCGCATCCGGCGCCCAGCGCGCCAGATCGGCCAGCACCCATTCCGCCGCGACCCCGCTTTGCCGCGCCTCGGCCAGCATCTCGGCGGAACTGTCGAGCCCTTCCAGCCGGGCCCTGGGCCAGCGCGCCTGAAGAAGGCCGGTCGAGTTCCCCGGCCCGCAGCCCAAATCGATCACCCGCCCCGGATTTTGGGCGGGGACCCGGGCCAGAAGATCAGCCGCCGGCCGGGTCCGCTGGTCGGCGAAAGTCAGGTAGACGTCTGGGTTCCAAGTCATTTTGGCCGCGCTTTTAAGCCAAAACTGATCCTGGAGGCGATTGTAATTTTATTGCGCCCGCTTCCAGCGGCCCGGTTGACAGGCCGGGCTGAGGGCCATAGAAACCGCGCTCTTTTCGCCCTGGAGCCGCCTATGAAGCGCACCTATCAGCCGAGCAAAATCGTGCGCAAGCGCCGTCACGGCTTCCGTTCGCGCATGGCGACGGCCGGCGGCCGCAAGGTGCTCGCCCGCCGCCGCGCCCATGGCCGCAAGAAGCTCTCTGCCTGATCCGTCCCCAAAGCTGCGCATCGAGCGCCTGCGCAAACGCGCCGATTTCCTGGCCGCTGCCCGTCATTTGAGACGCGTGGCAGGCGCAATCACGCTCGAAATGGCGCCAACGCCCGACAAAGCCCGAAGCCCGGAGAGTCTTAGGCTGGGTTTCACCGCCAGCAAGAAGATCGGCAATGCGGTCGCCCGCAACCGCGCCAAAAGGCGGTTGCGCGCCGCGGCATATGCGCTGCTTCCCCTTTCAGGGCGGGAAGGCCATGACTATGTTCTCATCGCCCGTCAGGGCATTCTGGTGCGCGATTTCGCGGCCCTGAAAGACGATATCGCCGAGGCGGCGCGAGCAGCGCACCAAAAGCTCGACGCCGCCACAAGACCGACCGCTTGAGGAACCGTATGACGCGCCTTGCGATTGTTGCCCTCAGCGCGCCGATCCATTTCTACCGCCGCTTCATCTCTCCCATGAGCCCGCCGGCCTGCCGCTTTCAGCCGACCTGCTCGGCCTATGCGCTGGAAGCCTTGCAGACGCACGGACCGGTGCGCGGCCTGGCGCTGGCGGCCAAGCGCGTGTTGCGCTGCCATCCCATTTCCTGGCTCGGCGGTTCGTCGGGTTTCGATCCCGTCCCCAAACATCCTCACGCGTGATCCATGAACGGCAAAAGCAACAACAACAACATGATCCTGGCCATCGCGCTGTCGGCGCTGGTGATCTTCGGCTGGCAATATTTTGTGGTCGGGCCGCAGATGAAGGCGGAGCAGGCCAAGCAAGCCGCGATCGCGAAGCAGGAAAAACTGCATCCGCCTGCTGCGGCACCGGCGGCGCCCGGCGCCAGCCCGAATGTGCCAGGCATGGCGGCCACCTCTACCCATATGACCCGCGAGGCCGCGCTCAAAGTGGGTGGCGAGCGGGTGGCGATCGACAGCCCGCTGCTCGACGGCTCCATCGCGCTCAAGGGCGGCAAGCTCGACGATCTGAGACTTAAAAAATATCACGAGACGCTCGACCCCAAGAGCCCGGAGATCGTGCTGCTCGCGCCCAAGAGCACGGACTATCCCTACTACGCGGAATTCGGCTGGATCGGGCAGAACGCGCCGAACGATCAAAGCGTCTGGCAGCAGCAGGGCAGTAACACGCTGTCGCCCGCAAATCCGGTGACGCTGACATGGGACAATGGCCAGGGCCTTGTCTTCACCCGCGTCATCTCGGTCGATGAACAATATATGTTCAGCGTGAAGGACAGCGTTGCCAACAAATCGTCGCAGGCTGAGACGCTTTATCCCTTCGCCTATGTTGCGCGCGAAGGCGTGCCGAAGGAGCAGACCAGCTGGGTTCTGCATCAGGGCTTTGTCGGCGTCGCCAATGGCAGCGAGACCGACGCCAACTACACCGACTTCAAGGACGAAGGCACGCCGCCCAAGACTTTCTCTTCCACCGGCGGCTGGGTCGGCATCACCGACAAATATTGGATGGCGGCGGTGATTCCGCCCCAGGGCGAGAATTACAACGGCCAGTATTTGGGCTCGACCATGGCGGGCGACGTGAAAGCCTATCAAGCCAATTACCGGCTGAATGCGCGCGCCATCGCGCCGGGCGCTGAGAGCGAGGTCACCCATCGCCTGTTTGCCGGCGCCAAGGTGGTGGACATTTTGCGGGCTTACGAAAAATCGCAGAGCATTGCCCGTTTCGACAATGCGGTGGATTGGGGCTGGTTCTGGTTCCTGACCCAGCCTTTGTTCTGGTTGCTGGACTATTTCTACAAATTCATCGGCAATTTCGGCATCGCCATCCTGATGCTGACTGTGGTGGTGAAGCTTCTGTTCTTCCCGCTGGCCAACGCCTCCTTCAAGTCCATGAGCCGGATGAAGAAAGTCCAGCCGCTGATGGAAGAGATCAAGAAAGCGCACAAAGACGATGCTCAACGCCAGCAGCAAGAGATGATGGAGTTGTACAAGCGCGAGAAGGTGAACCCGCTGACGGGCTGCCTTCCGATGCTGATCCAGATTCCGGTCTTTTTCTCGCTCTACAAAGTTCTCTATGTCACCATCGAGATGCGGCAGGCGCCCTTCTATGGCTGGATCCATGATCTGTCGGCGCCCGATCCCACCTCGATCCTGAATCTGTTCGGGCTTCTGCCCTATCACATCCCGCTCTGGGTACCGGTCTGGCTGTCTATCGGGGTGTGGCCAATCCTGATGGGCGCAACCCAGTTCGTGCAGACCAAGCTCAATCCCGCGCCGGCCGATCCGGTGCAGGCGCGCATGTTCACCTTCATGCCGCTAATCTTCACTTTCATGTTCGCCACCTTCCCGGCCGGACTGGTGATTTATTACACTTGGAACAATCTGCTCTCGGTGCTGCAGCAATATTTCATCATGCGGCGCGAAGGCGTCGAGATTCATCTGTTCGAGAATCTGAAGTTCAAAAAGGCGAATTAGGTGAGCGGCGCGGATGGCGAATTCGCGCGCAAACTGTTCGCCGGCGCGTGCGATTTCTTCTGGGGCACCGGCGACATCAACAGCCTGCCGCCGCAGGGCTTGCCGGAGATCGCCTTTGTCGGCCGCTCGAATGTGGGCAAGTCGAGCCTGATCAACGCGCTGGTCAATCACAAAGGTCTGGCGCGCGTCAGCCATACGCCCGGGCGCACCCGCGAGATCAATTTTTTCAATCTGGGCGGCAAGCTGGTGCTGTGCGACTTGCCTGGCTACGGCTATGCCAAAGCGTCCAAGACGCTGGCGGCGGAATGGCAGACGTTGATTTTCGCCTATCTTTCCGGCCGCGCCACCTTGAAGCGCGTGGCGCTTCTGATCGACAGCCGTCGGGGCGTGATGGATATCGACCTGGCGGTAATGGAATTGCTGGACCGCGCCGCCGTCTCTTACGGCCTGGTGTTGACCAAGATTGATGAGCTGAAGCCAGCCGAAGCCGACGAAGCGCTTGCCGCCGCGGTCACCGAGGCACGCCGCCATACCGCTGTGTTAGAGGAAATTCACGCGACTTCGTCGCGGGATGGCGTCGGTTTAACAGAGCTCCGGGCAAGTCTTGCTGGACTGGCCTCAAGCCGCGTATAAGGCCCCGTTTTCTGCGGGCGTCCCGTGATGGCGGATGAAGGCGAAGAGAAGAATCTCAGGCTGATGGCGCGTTGGCGCCAGACCGGACGCGTTCTGGTCGAGGCCCTGCCCTTCATCCTGAAATACGACCAGAAGACCATCGTGGTGAAGTATGGCGGCAACGCCATGACCGGCTCCGGCGGCACCGACGATTTTAGCCAGGACATCGTCTTGATGAAGCAGACCGGCATCGATCCGGTGGTGGTGCATGGCGGCGGCCCGCAGATCGGCGCCATGCTCAAAAAGCTGGAAATCCAATCGCGCTTCATCGACGGGTTGCGCGTCACCGACGAAGCCGCGGTCGAAGTGGTGGAGATGGTGCTGACCGGCTCGATCAACAAGCACATCGTGACCGCCATCAACGCGGCGGGCGGCCGCGCCGTGGGCCTTTCCGGCAAGGACGGCAATCTGGTGGTGGCGAAAAAGCTGGCCCTGAGCAAGACGGATTCGGTGACCGGCAAAACCACGGTCGAGGATCTGGGCTTTGTCGGCGAGCCGGACCGGGTCAATCCCGAAGTGCTCTACACCATGATGAAATCGGAAATCATTCCCGTGGTGGCGCCGATCGGCGTGGGGCCTAGGGGCGAGACCTACAACATCAATGCCGACACGGTGGCGGGCGCGGTGGCGGGCGCGATCAAGGCAGAACGCTTGATCCTGCTCACCGATGTCGAAGGCGTGTTGGACAAGGACAGGAAGCTGATCCCGCATCTGACCGTCAGCCAGGCGCGCGGGCTTATAGAGGATGGCACCATTTCCGGCGGCATGATTCCCAAGATCGGAACCGCCATCGACGCGGTGGAAAGCGGCGTCAACGCGGCCGTCATCCTCGACGGCCGGATCCCCCATGTGCTGCTGCTGGAGCTTTTCACCGAGCATGGCGCGGGCACGCTGATCACCGCGGATTGAGTCACATGCGCTGCTGCCTGGCAGCCTTTATAGTGCTGGCGGCAAGCCTTGCCGCCGCGAGCCCGGCTGAGGCCGCGCTCAAGCTCTGCAACCGCACCAGCTATATCCTCTATGCCGCCACCGCCACGGTAACGAATTCCGGCGCCGCGACGCATGGCTGGACGCGCATCGCGCCCGGCGACTGCGAAACGGCGCTGCCCGGCAAACTGAGGACACAGAGTTATCTGGTCTATGCCCGCTCCGCGCTTGCCGCGTCGGGGCCCGGCCGCGCCTGGGGCGGCGACATTGCCTTCTGCGTGCGCGATGGCGCATTCACCTTGCCCCAGAAGGCGGTGGGCGGCGCTTGCACGGGTGATGCTTTTTCCGCGGCCTTTGCCTCGCTCGACACCCATGGCCGCCCCGACTGGACCATGACTTTCGACGATGATCCGCGCCTCGCCTCGTTGCAGGATGCGCAACTGGCAGGCGCAAAACGGCTGTTGAAGGACAATGGCTATGCCATCGCCGCGATCGATGCCAAGCCCGACAAGACCACCGGCGCGGCGCTCTCCGATTTCCGCAAAAAGATGAAATTCGCCGACCGCGACGGCAACGAAAAATTATTTAAGGCGCTGGAAAGCGAAGCGGCCACACATGGCGCGCCGCCGGAAGGTTTGACGGTGTGCAATGATACCAGAAGCGATGCGATCGCGGCATTGGGCCAAAGCGTGGGCGGCGATTTCATCAGCAGAGGCTGGTGGCGGATGGCGGCAGGCGCCTGTGCCCGCGCCATCACCACGCCGCTCAAGGACGATGCGGTCTGGCTAGCGGTGCAAAAGCCGGGCGGCGCGGCGCTGGTGACTGGCCCGGATCAATTCTGCGTCGCTGCCCAGGAATTCGAAATCAAAGCCCGCGGCAATTGCCCCGCGCGCGGCTACACGGCAGCCGGATTTGCTCGTGTTGCGGTACGCGGCAAAAGCGGTGTCTTGATTCATGTCGATGCAAAAGGCCTGGCTGTGCCTCAGGCCGAGATATCGAAATAGGCGAGATGCCAGCGCATCTCCTCCTTGCTGAGCGGAAAATTGACGCCGCCACGGGCTGGCAGCAATTCCCGGCCGCTGAGCTTCATCACAAAGCTCTGGATCTTGAAGGCCGTGCGCATGGAAAGATGCGCCCGCCACGCCAGCGCCACCACCGGCTTCGCGCTGCGCTGGGCGAGAATCTTGCGCACCTTCGCGTCGGGCACCTGGGCCAGCGCGGCGAGCGCCAGGGTCACGACCTCGCGATTGCCTGACAACGCTGCATTCTCCACAAACGCGTCATCCAGCGCGCCGGAAGCTTGCGCCGTGGTGACGATCTCGACGGCACTTTTGGGAGCGCCTGTTTCCTCTTCTGGCTGTTCCAGCCGCGCCCGCAAGCGGCGGCTGAGATGGGCGCGCGTGGTCTCGCTGAGATCGCCCCGGCCCATTAATTTTTCCAGAAGCGAAGCGCCGACAAACCCGCCGATGCGACGGATGGCGCGGGCGGACAGATCGGCCCGCAACACCAGCGGCAGATGCCAGCTTTCGACTTCCTCCGCTTGCTCGATGATGGTCTCCAACGTTGCCTTACGGATCGAAGCATTGGAATTGACCAGAAGTGCGGCGACGGCAGGCACATCCAGTGACTGCACCAAAGCATCGCTGACGTCTTCGCTGACATTCTGGCGGCGCGCGATGGCCGAAAGCGCCTGCTGCACCTGGCCGCAAGCGATGATTTCCATCAGATCGGCATCGGACAGCAGCGGCGAATATTCCAAGACCGGCGACGCCACTTCCGCTTCCACGTCGCGCGCCAGGCGCAGGGCCACGTCGTGGGGGATGCAGTCCAGATGCTTAATCTCATCCGCCAGGATGGCGCGTACTCGCACAGCGGAATCTCGCGCCAGCACTTCCAGGGTGGCGATGGTCAGGATTACGGTCTCTTCGCTTTCACGCGCTTCAAGCCCCGGCATCAGGCGGGCGATTTTTTGCGCCAGCTCGGCGCGGACATCTTCCTCATCGTCTTCGGCCAGGGCGCGATTGACGCGGGCAGGCGTGAGCGGATTGGCGGCAACCGCCTGGCGCGTGGCCGGCGCACCATATTGGGCGAGATATTCAAACACCGCCGGACCGACATCGGCGTTGCGGATGAGATGATCCTCGCTCTCGCGGGCGCGGAGCTCCAGAATGTCCAGGGCCTGGCGCGGGTCCAAGCCTTCGCGTTGCGGGACCGGCGCATAAGGCATGCGTCCGCCAGCGGCTTTCTTCATCGCCCTCTCCGTTCCCCGAATTTTCGCGGCGAGGGCTTTAAGGACCGCTAAACAGCCATGGTTGCACGAGCGTTAACGTGCTTGCGCGCATTGAGACCAGAGGCCATGCTTCACGCATGAGTGAACCATCGCCGTACAATTTGTCAGGCGCGGGCGCGGGAGACGAACGCCAATTCGGCCATGTGCGGGACTGGATTTTCG
>DATNGI010000088.1:0-9922 GCA_035605955.1 Rhizomicrobium sp. | reverse complement strand
ACGCAATAAGGGCAGATCGGCGTGGTGTAGATGGTCACGGGTTTCATGGGCACGAAGACCAGGCTAGCGCTGAGCCCTTTCCAAAATCTTCACCACGGGAACCTTGGGGATTCCGAGGGTGATTCCCTGTGACAATTTTATATAAGTGCGTCCGAAGCTTTAACAACGCGGGCGAGCGCCAGGACCTGCACCTTTGCCGCACCCGCCTGTTTGAGAGCCTTGGCACAGGCCTCCACTGTCGCGCCGGTGGTCACGACGTCGTCCACCAGGAGCAGGCTCCGCCCCGCCACCAGAGCGGGATCGGGAACGGCGAAAGCGTTTCGGACATTACGCCGGCGGGCCTTGGCCGAAACCATGGCGCCCTGGCTTTCGGTCGGCCTGACCCGCTTGAGGGCGCTTGGCGCCACGGGCTTGCCGCTCCGCGCCCCCAGGCTCCGCGCCAGTTCGGCCGCCTGATTGTACCGCCTTTGCCAAAGCTTGAGCCGATGCAAAGGCACGGGGAGAATCAGATCGATTTCCGCCAGCATGTCCTGTCCGCTGCGCGCCAGCCATTGGGCGAAGCCGGGTGTCAGATCCAGGCGATCGGCATGTTTGAGCGCCAAGATGGGTCCCCGGCTTTTCTCGTCATACGCGAATATGGCGCGCGCCCGGTCAAAGGCAGGCGCCCGGGTCATGCAGGGCGCGCATCTTGTGTCCTCGCCCGCATCGAAAGCGAAAGGCAGACCGCAGCAGGCGCACATCGGCCCGTCGAGAAAGGCGATGCCGCTCCAGCAGGACGGGCAAAAGCCCTGACCCGCGCCCAAGGGCTCGCCGCAACCGATGCAAAGCGGCGGAAACAGAAGATCGAGCAACCTGCTTTTCACATCCCCTCCCATTCTCTCTAAGATAGCGCGATGTCCGCGCAACGCCCGCCTCTTTTTGATGTTCACGCCGTAAAAGCCGCGCGCCGGCGCGCCGCCCGCATCGGCGGCGAGCGCTTTCTGGAAGTGGCGGCGTTGGAAGGATTGGCCGACCGGCTTTCGCCCGTCAAACGACATTTCACCCACGGCCTTTGGATTGGCGAAGCCTTGCCCGGCATAGTTCGGCCTTTTGCCGAACATTGGAGTCTCACGGATTTCAGCGACGAAGAAATCCTGGATGCGGGCGAGGCCCGCTTCGACCTCGCGCTCAGCCTCTATACGCTGCAATCCTTGAACGATCTGCCGGGGGCGCTCATCCAGATCCGCCGGGCGCTCAAGCCCGACGGATTATTTTTGGCGGCGCTGTTCGCCGGCGCCACGTTGCAGGAATTGCGCGAATGCTTTGCCGTCGCCGAAAGCGAGATCAAAGGCGGCATCAGCCCCCGCGTCGCGCCCTTCGGCGATGTTCGCGACATGGGAAGCCTCTTGCAGCGCGCGGGCTTTGCGCTGCCAGTCAGCGATGTCGAACGACTGTCGGTGCGCTATGGCGATCTCGAGGCTCTGGTGGGCGATCTGCGCGCGCATGGCCAGACCAATGTGCTGGCGGCGCGGCCGAAGCATTTCCTGAACCGGCGCGTGTTCGCCGCCTTGCGGTCCGGTTATGCCGCGCGCCATGGCCGTGACGGCAAACTCACCGCCACCTTCGAGACGGTCTTTCTGACGGGATGGTCGCCGCATGAAAGCCAGCAGAAACCGCTCAAGCCCGGGAGTGCCAAAACGCGGCTCAGCGATGCCTTGGGCACTGTCGAGCGGAAGCTATAAGCGGTTCCAGGAAAAGTGTGACGCGGTTGCCACGACGCTGACGCTAGGCAACTCCGTCCGGAACCGCGACAATCAAATACCTAGACTGTCTTCGCCGTCTAAGGCGAAGACAGTCTAAGGCATCGCGTTTACGACTTTTCCGAAGAGGCCGTTCACCGAGCTGCCGACGCTGGTGATCGACGTGATGATGACGATGGAGATCAAACCCGCGATCAGGGCGTATTCGATCGCGGTGGCGCCCGACTCATTGCGAAGGAAGGCCTTCATAAAAGATCGCGCAGCAGCGGAAGCAGCGGTAAATCGGCGGGCGGCATGGGGTAGGTTTGCGGACTGGCGATGAGTTCGCGAGGCTTGACCCATTTCACGGCCACATGCTCGCGGGGAACCGGTGTTCCCTTCCAGCGCCGGCACAGGAACAGCGGCATCAGGAGATGGAAAGTTTCGTAGCCATGTGAGGCGAAGACGAACGGGGCGAGGCACGGTTCCCGCACCACGATGCCGAGTTCCTCTGTCAATTCGCGGATCAACGCCTGTTCCGGCGTTTCCCCGGCCTCGGTCTTGCCGCCTGGAAATTCCCATAGCCCCGCCATCACCTTCTCCGGCGGCCGTTTCGCGATCAAAACGCGGCCGTCCGGATCAATCAGTGCCGCTGCCACCACAAGAATGATGGGTTTGGCCTTCTCCGCCTTCATGGTCGACAATCCACCGCTAAGGCCGCATTAAATGGCATGGTAAATGTTCATTAAAAAGCTACAGCACCGCGAGCGGTCTTGCGGGCGCCAGGACAGGAGAAAGATCATGACCACATTCGGAACAGCCGTTTGGCATGGCGGCCTCAAGGACGGCAAGGGCGCGATTTCCACCAAGAGCGGGGCCCTCAACGCCTATCCTTACGGCTTTGCCAGCCGGTTCGAGGGCAAGCCCGGCACCAATCCTGAAGAATTGATCGGCGCGGCTCATGCCGGCTGCTTCACCATGGCCCTGTCGCTGATCCTGGGCGAGGCCAGCCTGACGGCCGATGAAATGAACACCAAGGCCGAGGTGACGCTGGAAAAACTCGCCGATGGTTTCGCGATCACCAAGGTGCATCTGACATTGCGGGCGAAGATTCCTGGCTGCGACGACGCCAAGTTTCAAGAGCTTGCCGGAAAGGCAAAAGCCGGCTGCCCGGTCTCGAAGCTTCTGAAGGCGGAAATTACACTAGACGCAAGTTTAGCTTAGCCCCCACTGTCTCTTTCGCGCAAGCGCTCGGGGACGTGTCCCCCCGCCAGCGGCTTCGCAGCGCGGGGGAAGAAATTCCGTGCTTGTTATGCAAACCGCTCGGAGATCAGCTTGCCGATGTCGGCCAGCGCATGATCGTCCGTGGCATCGTCCGGCTTGTTGCCCTGAGTGTAGGCGCAGACCAGAATCGGCTTGCGATTGCCGGGCGGCCACAGAATTGCGATGTCATTGAGCTGACCGATGCCACCCGATCCCGTCTTGTCACCCACCCGCCAGCCGGATGGCAGCCCAGCGCGCAGCCGCGTCACGCCGGTGGTGCATGCGATCATCCAATCGGTGAGGAGCTTGCGCGAAGACGCCGACAGAGAATCGTCGAGCAGAATATCCTTGAGATTGGCCAGCATGGCTGACGGTGTGGTGGTGTCGAGCTCGCCGTCCGGCGTATTCAATGCGCCTTCCATGCGGTCGAAATGGGTGCGGCTGTCGCCCAGTCCCCGCACATAGCGTGTCAGGCCCGCCGGTCCGCCGACACCGGCATAGAGAAGATTGGCCGCACTGTTGTCGCTGAGCGTGACGGCGGCGGCGCAAAGCTCGCCCACGCTCATGCCGCGCGCCAGATTCTTAGCCGTCTCCGGCGCGTAATCCAGAAGATCGCCGTGCTGATAATGGATCATGCGATCCAGGTTTTCGTGGCCGCCATCGACACGCGCCAAGGTCGCCGCCACCAGCATCACCTTGAAGGTGCTGCACATCAGCACGCGCTCGCTCTCGCGAAAGAAAATGGAATTGCCGTTGCCGGTGTCCAACGCCGCGAGATTGATGTGAAGGCCGAGTTGCCTTTCCATCGCCAGCAACTTTCGGCCCGCACTGTCATAATTTTCGTCGGCGGCAAGGCCGGGCACGGGCAACAACAGGGCGGATGCGCCCAGAACGGCGCGCCGCGTCATTCCCGCTCTTGTCTGGCCCATGCGCAAAAATACCTTCGAAAGCCCGTTGCGCGCGAGCATTAACAGTTCGAAAGGAAAGACCCTTGAACGGCGCGCAAGGCTCAAGGGCGCTGGACCCTAGCCTTAACTTCTATAGCTACCGTTAATGTCGATATAGCCATGGGTCAGGTCGCAGGTCCAAACCCTGGCCGTGCCATCGCCCAGGCCCAGATCCACTGCGATCGCCACGTCGCGCCCCGATACGGCTTTGGTCGCCGCGGTTTCGTCATACCGGGCGGCGCGCGCGCCCTTTTCGGCGACGACATGACCCCCAAAGGAAATTCTGAGCTTGTCGCGATCTGCGGCTTCACCCGACTTGCCTACCGCCATAACCACCCGGCCCCAATTGGCGTCATTGCCGGCGATGGCGGTTTTGACCAGCGGCGAATTGGCGATTGCGAGCGCAACGCGGCGCGCAGCGTCATTGTTCTCCGCGCCTGCGACATCGATACGGATCAGTTTTTCCGCCCCCTCGCCGTCTTTGACGACAGCCAGCGCAAGATCGAGCAGCAATTGGTTCAGAGCCTTGCGGAAACCCGTAAGGCGCTTGTCGGAGGCCTTGGTCACAGCGCCGTGCTTGGCGCCCTTGCCGGTGGCGAACAACATCAATGTGTCGCTGGTGGAGGTGTCCGAATCCACCGTGATGGAATTGAAGGACGGTCCCACGCCGTCATTTAGGCAATCTTGCAGGACGGCAGCCGGAAGCGCCGCATCGGTGAACACGAAGGCCAGCATGGTCGCCATATCCGGCGCGATCATGCCCGAGCCTTTGGCGATGCCGTTGAGCGTGACCTTGACGCCGTCGATGGCCGCGGTGGCAGTGGCGAGCTTGGGATAAGTATCCGTGGTCATGATGGCCTCGGCAGCGCTGCGCCAGCCCGAAGCCGACGCGTCTTCCGCCACTTTGCCCAAAATCTTCGTGATCTTCTCCGCCGGCAGCGGTTCGCCGATAACGCCGGTCGAGGCCAGGAAGACTTCCGAGGCTTTGCAGCCGATAACCGCGCCTGCGGCTTCCGCCACGGCGCGGGCGCCCGCCATGCCGGCCTGGCCGGTAAAGGCGTTGGCGTTGCCGCTGTTGACCACCAGCGCCCTCGCCTGGCCCCGCTTCAATTGGGTCCGGCACCATTCGACCGGGGCCGAGGCGGTCTTGGAGCGCGTGAAAACGCCGGCCACTTCCGTGCCCGGCGCCAAGATCGCCAGCAAGACGTCGGTCCGGTTGCGGTATTTGATCCCGGCCTCGCCGGTTGCCAGGCGTACGCCTGCCAGCGGCGGCAGATGAGCGAAGCTCTTGGGCGCCAGAGGCGAAACCTTGGGCCCGGCGTGGTTCTCGGCCTTCGCCGGCGCCTTTTTTCCCTTGCCCATGCCCATCCCCCGAAGCCTTGCCGGACATGCCCGGCTGCTGGCGCGCGATAGTGTGGAAATCGACCGGTTTGACAAGGGTCGAGGGCCGGCTTCGGCCAAATTTGACAATGGGATAGGCCGTTCTTATGTCACTGGCCGCGGCCGCATTCGCGGAAATGGCGGTCACGCCCCTAAAGCCGGCCCGACAGAGGATTTCATGCTGGGCATCAGCTCGTTCGCCACCAAGTTCTTCGGCTCGGCCAACGAGCGCAAAATCAAGCCCTTATGGGCGGTCGTGGCCAAGATCAACGCCCTGGAACCCCGCTTCCAGGCGATGAGCGACGAAGAGCTTAAGGCCATGACCCCGGCCTTCCGTGAACGCTTAGCAGCGGGCGAAAGCGTGGACGACCTGTTACCGGAAGCTTTCGCGGTGGTGCGCGAGGCCGCCAAGCGCACACTGGGCCAGCGTCATTTCGACGTGCAGCTGGTGGGCGGCATGGTGCTGCATGACGGCCATATTTCCGAAATGAAGACCGGCGAAGGCAAGACCCTGGTCGCCACCCTTCCCACCTATCTGAATGCGCTAACCGGCGACGGCGTCCATGTGGTGACGGTCAATGATTATCTCGCCCACCGCGACAGCGAGTGGATGGGACAGATCTATCGCTTCCTGGGGTTGTCGGTGGGTTGCATCGTGCATGGCCTGACCGACGAGGAAAGGCGCGAAGCCTATGCCGCTGACGTCACCTACGGCACCAACAACGAATTCGGCTTCGACTATCTGCGCGACAATATGAAATACGCGCTGAACACCATGACTCAGCGCGGCCATGCCTATGCCATCGTGGACGAAGTCGACTCCATTCTGGTCGACGAAGCCCGCACGCCCTTAATCATTTCCGGTCCGACGCAAGATCTCACCGAAATGTACAAGGCGGTGGACGCCACTATGTCGAGCCTCGTCAAGGAAGATTACGACCTGGATGAGAAATCCCGGCAGGTGACGCTGACGGAAAGCGGCGCAGAGCACATGGTCGAGCTGCTGCGCGCCGCGGGTCTTCTGGCCCATGGCGATCTCTACGATACCGAGAACATCTCGGTCGTCCATCACGTCAACCAGGCGCTGAAGGCGCATTATCTGTTCCAGCGCGACCGCGACTACATCGTCAAGAATGACCAGGTGATCATCATCGACGAATTCACCGGCCGCATGATGGAAGGCCGCCGCTATTCCGAAGGCCTGCACCAGGCGCTCGAGGCCAAGGAGAATGTCTCGGTCCAGCCGGAGAATGTGACGCTGGCCTCCATCACCTTCCAGAATTATTTCCGCCTCTATGAGAAGCTCGCCGGCATGACCGGCACCGCCATGACCGAGGCGGCGGAGTTCATGGACATCTACAAGCTCGATGTCCGCGACATCCCCACCAATGTCGCCGTCGCCCGCGCCGATTATGACGACGAGGTCTATCGCACCGCCGACGAAAAGAACGACGCCATCATCAAATTAATCGAGGTCTGCCGCGCCAAGAACCAGCCCGTGCTGGTCGGCACCACCTCGATCGAAAAATCCGAGCATCTGTCCGAATTGCTCAAAAAGCGGCGCGTCCCGCACAATGTGCTGAACGCGCGCTATCACGAGCAGGAGGCCTTCATCGTGGCGCAGGCGGGCGTGCCGGGCGCCGTCACCATCGCCACCAACATGGCGGGCCGCGGCACCGACATTCAGCTTGGCGGCAATGCCGATATGCGCATCCGCCACGAACTCGCCACGGAAACTGACCCGGCGGTGCGCGAGACCAAGGCCCAGGCCATCCGCGACGAAGTCGCGGCCAAGAAGCAGACCGCGCTGGCGGCTGGCGGCCTCTACGTCATCGGCACCGAGCGCCATGAAAGCCGGCGCATCGACAATCAGCTGCGTGGCCGTTCCGGCCGGCAGGGCGATCCCGGCGCCTCGAAGTTCTTCCTGTCGCTGCAGGACGATTTGATGCGCATCTTCGGCTCGGAGCGCATGGATGCGATCCTCACAAGGCTGGGGCTCGAGCCCGGCGAGGCCATCACCCATCCCTGGGTCAACAAGGCCTTGGAAAAAGCGCAACAGAAAGTCGAAGCCCGCAATTTCGAGATCCGCAAGAACATCCTCAAATACGACAATGTGCTGAACGATCAGCGCAAGGTGATCTTCGATCAGCGCAAGGAGATCATGTCCTCCGACGATGTCTCCGACCAGATCGCCGATTTTCGCGAGGAAGTGGTCGAGAGCCTGGTCGCCAGCCACATCCCCGAAAAAGCCTATGCCGAGCAATGGGACGCCCAGGGGCTTCACGACGAAGTGGCCAAAATCTTCGCCGTCGACCTGCCTATCGTGGACTGGACCAAGGAAGAAGGCATCGCCGACGAGGAAGTGCGTGATCGCATTCTGAAGGCGGTAGAGATCCGCGCCGCCGAACGTGCCGCCAATTTCGGCACCGATGTGACGCGCTATGTCGAGAAGGCGATCCTGCTTCAGACCCTGGACAGCAACTGGCGCGAACACATCGTCAATCTCGACCATCTGCGCCAATATGTCGGCCTGCGCGGTTACGGCCAGCGCGATCCTCTCAACGAATATAAGGGCGAAGCCTTCGAACTGTTCGAAGCCCTGCTCGCCAAGCTCCGCAGCGACGTGGTGGAGCAGTTGATGCATGTCCAGATCCAGACCGGCGAACCGCCGCCCGACATGGCGCCGCGCCCCCTGCCCCAGATGCAGGCCAGCCATATCGACCCGCTGACGGGCGAGGACGAGATGGCGCAGGACGGATCGCAATTCCGTCATGTGCCCGCTGACGTGGTAGATCAAAACAATCCCGCCACTTGGACCAAGGTCCAGCGCAATGCGGCATGTCCGTGCGGATCAGGCCGCAAGTACAAGCATTGCCACGGGGCCCTGGTTTAAGCTTCTAAGAGTTGCGCTTTGATCCCGTTTCGCGCGTTATGAGCGCGACAGCGGAGATTCGCGTGCGGAGCGAGCATAAATCCGGCGGCAAGATTGTCTGGGTCGACCTTTGCGAACCCACCGAGGACGAGCGTCAGCGGGCTTGCGACGATTTCGGGCTCGACATCCCCCCGCGCGCGGAACTGGAAGAGATCGAATTTTCGAGCCGCCTGCAATTTGAGGACGGCGTTTTCACCATTTCCGTGCCGGTGACGCCGCACATCAAAGACGGCGAAGACGTCACCTCGCCGCTAGGTTTCATGATGACCAAAGATCTTCTGGTCACCATCCGGTTCGCGCACCTGCACACCTTTCCCGGCATCATCAAGCGAGTGGAGCGCCGCCCCCGCTCGGCGCCCGACATCTTCCTGGTGATTCTGGAAGCCCTAGTCGATTACGGCGCCGACCGGCTGGAGGAGTTGCGGGCAGAAGCGCTCTCCGTCTCCGACCGCATCTTCCACAAGGAAATGCCGGGGCGGCGCCGGCGCAATGTGAAGAAAATGGACCGGATGCTGCGCGACACGCTGGTGGAGATCGGGGACATGGGCGAGCGCTTGTCACACATTCGTGACACGCTCCTGGTGCTGCAGCGCGTCGTTCCGTTTGTGACCGAGCACGGCAATGGCTGGCTGGACGAAACCCTCAAGGCCCGGCTCAAAATGGCCGGCAGCGACGTCCTGTCCCTCAACGATTACGAAGTTCACCTGACCGACAAGATTCAGTTCCTGCTCGACGCCGCGCTGGGCTTCATCAACACCGAGCAGAACAATCTGTTCAAAGTCCTCACTATCGCGTCGGTCGTGGGCATTCCCCCAACCTTTATCGCCAGCATGTATGGGATGAATTTCCACAATATGCCGGAGCTTAGCTGGGCCTGGGGCTATCAATGGGGATTGTTCCTGATCTTACTTTCCACCGTCCTGCCAATCGCTTGGTTCAAGTGGAAAGGCTGGTGGTAGCGGCGCACCGTTTGCCCGCGCTCCGTCTTTGTTGCGTTGCGGGATATTGCAGAATTTTTAACCTGATGTAGCATGCCAGCGATGCGGGCTTTGCCCGCGGCTTGGGGACCAATCACGTGAAAATGAGGTGTGGCATGCGCTTCGGGATACCCGCCGCCATGAGCGCGGCTGTCATTATTGCATCTGTTTTGCCCGCGCAGGCGGAGTCGATCGGGGACAAGACCGCTCAAAAGCAAGCGGAGATTCCCAACTGCAGCCATAAGATGGGAACGTTGGCGATCCACGAGCCGCAGAATAATTGGTGGACGCCGTTGGGTCTGGAATCGCCCGAGGCGCTTCTCAAAGTCTTTGTGATGAAGTCGGGATGCTTCACCTTGCTCGATCGTGGCGCCGGTTTCGCGATGGCTCAGCAGGAACGCGCCCTGGCGGGCGGCGGTCAGTTGCAACAAGGCTCCAATATCGGCATGGGCCAAGTGAAAGCCGCCGATTACATTCTGGTGCCTGACATCGTGAACCGGAATGGCAACGCCAGCGGCACCAATGTGGGCGGCATCCTCGGCGGCTTTGTCGGCGGCGGCTTCGGCGCCCTGGTCTCGCACATCAATATCTCGTCCAAGACCGCCGACGTGGTCCTCACGGTCACCAATGTGCGCACCTCCGAGCAGCAGGCGATGGAAGAAGGTCATGGCTCCAAGACCGATGTCGGTCTGGGCTTTGGCGGCG
>DATNGI010000087.1:0-21022 GCA_035605955.1 Rhizomicrobium sp. | reverse complement strand
CCCAGCCCGAAGAAACGGCCGACGCGGACATCGAAGTTCTGGAGTTGACGCAGGAAGTGGTCGATGCCGCCCCCTCGCAACCGGAGCCCGCGCCCATGCCCGACAAATCCGACGATATCGTGTTCGAACCGGCCCGGAGCGGCGCCTCGGAAGAAGGCATCTTCTCCGACCATACCCGCAAGGCGATGGACGACGCCTTTGCGTCGCTGGACCAGCATGGCGAATCCCCGGCCGCGCCGCCCAAGGCTGCCGCGCCAATCCCGGCCGTCGACGGCTCGTCGGTGGAAAGCGTGTTCGAGCGCGCCGTGCGCGAAAGCTTCGAACCGGTGCTTGAGAAATATCTCGCCGACAATTCCCCCGCTGTGCTCGACCGCATGAAGCCCCTGATCCGGGAATGGATGGACGAGCATTTCCCGGCTCTCTTGGAAGGGGCGGTTCGCAACGAAATCGAACGCGTGGTGCGGGCCCGCGGCCGTCACTAGGCCACCTTGCAGTCAGGCTTGACGTTCGGCTGAAAAAGCCGGAAAGGCCTCGCCCAAGAGGCTTCTCCTAATCATGCTCGATAAGACATTTTCACCCAAGGACGTGGAAGGGCGCATTTACGCCCAATGGCAGGAGGCCAACGCCTTCCGGGCGGGCGACCGACCCGATGCCGAACCCTTCGCCAT
Source organism: Rhizomicrobium sp. (assembly GCA_035605955.1). Taxonomy (GTDB): domain Bacteria; phylum Pseudomonadota; class Alphaproteobacteria; order Micropepsales; family Micropepsaceae; genus Rhizomicrobium. The sequence goes on along the minus strand of DATNGI010000087.1, from coordinate 20,354 downwards.
CATGATCCCGCCGCCCAACATTACCGGGCGGCTCCATATCGGCCATGCCCTCAACAACACCTTGCAAGACATCCTGGCCCGGTTTGAGCGCATGCGGGGCAAGGACGTGCTTTGGCAGCCGGGCACCGACCATGCCGGCATTGCCACCCAGCTGATCGTGGAACGCCAGTTGGCCGAACGCCAGATGAACCGGGTGGGCCTGGGCCGCGAGAAATTCCTAGCCGAAATCTGGAAATGGAAAGCCGAATCCGGCGGCGCCATTGTCGAGCAACTGCGGCGGCTGGGCGCCAGCGCAGATTGGAGCCGCGAGCGCTTCACCATGGACGAGGGGCTCTCCCGCGCCGTGGCCAAGGTGTTTGTCGAACTTTACCGCCAAGGCCTGATCTACAAGGACAAGCGGCTGGTCAATTGGGACCCCAGGCTGGAAACCGCGGTCAGCGATCTGGAAGTTGAGAATATCGAGATAAGGGGCCATCTCTGGAACATCCGCTATCCCATCGAGGACATGCCGGGCCAGTTCATCACCATCGCCACCACCCGCCCCGAGACCATGCTGGGCGACACGGCCGTGGCGGTGCATCCCGAAGACCAACGCTACAAAGCGCTGGTGGGCAAGAAGGCCGTGCTGCCGCTGACCGGGCGTATCATCCCCATCATCGCCGACGACCACTCCGATCCGGAGAAAGGTACCGGCGCGGTCAAGATCACCCCGGCGCACGATTTCAACGATTTCGAGATCGGCAAGCGCCATAGCCTGGCGATGATCAACATCCTCAACAAGGACGGCACGCTCAACAATGACGTGCCGGTCCCTTATCGCGGTCTGTCGCGGGAGGCGGCGCGCAAGAAGATCGTGGCCGATCTGGACGCGGCGGGGCTTCTGGCCGACACCCAGTCCATCACCCATTCCGTGCCGCATGACGAAAAGACCAAGACTGTCGTGCTGGAGCCCATGCTGACCGAGCAATGGTATCTCGACGTCGCGCCGCTGGCAGCCAAGGCCATCGCTGCCGTGGAAAAGGGCGAAACCAGATTCGTCCCGGAAAATTGGACCAACGTTTTCTACGGTTGGATGCGCAACATCCGGCCCTGGTGCATCAGCCGGCAAATCTGGTGGGGCCATCAAGTGCCCATCTGGTACGACGCGGACGGCCAGATCTATTGCGCCGAAACCGAAGCCGAGGCGAAGGCGCAAGCCGGCGACAAAGCGCTCACCCGCGACCCCGATGTGCTGGATACCTGGTTCTCTTCGGCGCTGTGGCCTTTCTCGACCCTGGGTTGGCCTGACGAAACGCCAGAACTGAAACGCTTTTATCCCACCAGCGTGCTGGTGACCGGCTTCGACATCATCTTTTTCTGGGTCGCCCGCATGATGATGATGGGCACCCATTTTATGGGTGATGTCCCGTTCCGCACCGTCTTGATTCACAATCGGGTGCTGGACGAGCAGGGCGCCAAAATGTCCAAGACCAAGGGCAATGTGGTCGATCCGCTCACTCTGATCGATGAGTTCGGCGCCGACGCCTTGCGCTTCACTTTGGCGCTGACGGCGGGACAGAATCGCGACATGCGGATCGGTCCCGCGCGGGTGGAATCCGGGCGCAACTTCGCCACCAAACTCTGGAACACTTCGCGCTTTTGCGAGATGAATGGCTGCGTCACCGTGCCGGGTTTCGATCCCGCTGGCGTTCAACAGACCGTCAATCGCTGGATCGTGAGCGAGACAGCCAACGCCATTCGCGACGTCACCGCCATGATCGAGGCGCAGCGCTTCAATGACGCGGCCAGCACGGCCTATCATTTCGTCTATGACATTTTCTGCGACTGGTATGTCGAGATCACCAAGCCAATCTTCCAAACCGGCGCAGACGATGTGAAAGCGGAAACCCGCGCCACCACCGCTTGGGCGCGCGATCAGATCCTGAAATTGCTGCATCCCTTCATGCCCTTCATCACCGAAGAGCTTTGGGCCCGCACCAGCGAGACACCGCGCGATACCTTGCTGGTCCTGGCCCCCTGGCCGAAGCCGCAAGAAATTGCGGGCGCAGACGCCGCCACGGCCGAAATGAACTGGGTGATCGAATTGATCAAGGGCATCCGCTCGGTTCGTTCCGAAATGAACGTGCCCGCGGGTGCCAAAATCCAGATGATGCTCACTGGCGCCGGCGCCGAAGCGAAGACAAGGCTGGGGCGCAATCGCGATGTGATCCTTACTCTGGCGCGGCTCACCTCTGCCGATGCCGCTGATACCATTCCCGGCGGCTCGGCACAATTCGTGCTGGAAGAAGCGACCGTGGCGCTGCCTTTGGGCGATGTCATCGATTTCGCCAAAGAACGGGCGCGGCTGGAAAAGGATCTCAAAAAAGCCCAGGAGGAGATTGCGCGCTTCGACGCCAAACTGTCGAACGAGCAATTCGTCTCCCGCGCCCCGGAAGAGGTTCTGACTGAACAGCGCGAGAAGCGCGCCGAAGCGAAGGCCTTGGCTACCCGCCTTGCGGAGGCAGTTAAGCGCCTGGCCTAGCGCCTGTTGAAGTGGTCGAGGCCCGCCTCTTCGCGCTTGCGCGAAAGAGACGGAGGGGGTCTTCAAAAAAAGACAGATGGGGGAATAAAAAGACCCTATTGGGCTCGCAGTTGTTGCCGGGCAGGAGCATCCCTACTTCTTGCGCTTCGCTATTGCCGGAGAAACTGATGCCGACCCTGTTCGACCCGCTGAAGCTGGGCGCCCTCGACTTGCCCAACCGCATCGTGATGGCGCCCTTGACCCGCTCGCGTGCCCATCCCGAAAGCCGGGTACCGGGCGATCTGGCGGTGGAATATTACCGTCAGCGCGCCGGCTTCGGTCTCATCATCTCGGAAGCGACCAGCGTCAGTCCCATGGGCGTAGGCTATGCCGCGACACCGGGCATCTGGTCGGATGAGCAGACCGAAGGTTGGGCCAGGATCACCCGCGCCGTTCATGCCGAAGGCGGGCGGATGTTGCTGCAGCTTTGGCACGTCGGCCGCGTCTCCGACCCCATGTTTCTGGATGGCGCGCTGCCGGAAGCGCCAAGCGCGGTCAGGCCCAAAGGCCATGTCAGCCTTGTGCGGCCGGAAAAGCCGTTCGTCACGCCGCGCGCCCTCGAACTGGACGAAATTCCTGGCATCATCGCCGCCTATAAGCGCGGGGCACAGAATGCCAAGCGCGCCGGTTTCGACGGCGTGGAGATTCATGGCGCCAATGGCTATCTGCTGGACCAATTCCTGCAGGATTCCACCAATCACCGCACCGACGCCTATGGCGGCACGCGCGAGAATCGGGCGCGGCTGATGCTGGAAGTCACCGATGCCTGCATCGATGTCTGGGGCGCGGATCGCGTCGGCATGCACTTAGCGCCGCGCATGGACAGTCACGACATGGGCGACAGCGATGGCCACGCCACCTTCACCTATGTCGCAAGCGAATTGGGCAAGCGCGGCATCGCCTTTCTCTGTGCGCGCGAGAAGCAGCAGGTCGATTCCATCGGCCCCTCCATCAAGGATGCTTTCGGCGGCGTCTATATTACCAACGAGGCATTTACCTTCGAAAGCGCCACGGCGGCGCTCGCCAACGGCACCGCCGACGCGGTCGCGTTCGGCAAGCTTGCGATCGCCAATCCCGACCTGCCCGAACGGTTCGCGACCGGCGCGCCACTCAACGCATGGGACGGCGCCACTTTTTATTCCGGCGGCGCGTTGGGCTATATCGATTATCCTTCGCGCGCCGTCGAACCTGCCTGATTTCCGCCACCTTTCCAGAACATCACAAATCGGAACGATTTCGGTTCGATGCGGTTTTGTTGGGAGCGGGCCTTGAAAGGCCAGGAGGTTTGAGATGAAACAATTCGCCAAAATTGCTGCCGCCAGCGCTATTGCGCTGATCGCCGGCACGGCAGGCGCCTATGCGGACGCGTGCAGCGGTCATTCGCATGAGACCGGCACCTTGCTTGGAGCGGGTGGTGGCGCCTTGGTCGGCGGTTTAGCCTCGCACAGTGTGGTCGGTGCGGTGGTGGGCGGCGTGGCCGGCGGCTTCGCCGGCAACGCGATCGCGCGCAGCTCGGACTGCGATCATCATGCGCGACATCGCTACTCCTATCATGACCGCCACGGTCGCATCCATTACGCCTATCGCTGATCGAAAGATCGCAGAGAGAGCCCCGGAAATAATGTTTCCGGGGCTTTCTTTTTGTCCCGCAGGGCAGGATCCCGGAAAATCGGCTTGAACCGGGCGGGCCGCCAAGGCCATAGTCCGCCGCCTTTTCCGGAAAGCTCGCATGTCCAAATTCGGTAATACCCGGTTGCCCTCCCGTCATGTCACTGAGGGGCCAAACCGCGCACCGCACCGCTCTTACTATTACGCGATGGGGCTGACGGAAGAGGAGATCCATCAACCCTTTGTGGGCGTGGTCAGTTGCTGGAACGAAGCGGCGCCTTGCAACATCGCCCTGATGCGCCAGGCCCAGTCGGCCAAGAAGGGCGTCAAGGAATCCGGCGGCACGCCGCGCGAATTCTGCACCATCACCGTCACCGACGGCATCGCCATGGGCCATGAAGGCATGCGCTCCTCGCTGGTGTCGCGCGAAGTGATCGCGGACTCCGTCGAACTGACGGTGCGCGGTCATTGCTATGACGCCATTGTGGGACTTGCGGGCTGCGACAAGTCGCTGCCGGGCTTGATGATGGCGATGCTGCGGTTGAACGTGCCCTCGGTGTTTCTCTATGGCGGTTCGATCATGCCCGGCCGCTTCCAAGGCAAGGACGTGACTGTGGTCGATGTGTTCGAAGGCGTCGGCCAGCATTCGGCGGGCAAGATGCCCGACAGCGACCTCTGCTTGCTGGAGCGGGTGGCGTGCCCTGGCGCGGGCTCCTGCGGAGGCCAGTTCACCGCCAACACCATGGCCTGCGTTGCCGAAGCCATCGGACTGGCGTTGCCTTATTCCAGCGGCCCGCCCGCAGTGATCCTGGAGCGCGACGATTTCGCCTTGAAGGCCGGGCATGCCGTGATGAGCCTCTTGGAGCGCAATCTGCGCCCCCGCGATATCGTCACCCGCAAGAGTTTCGAGAATGCCGCCATGGTCGTGGCGGCCACCGGCGGTTCGACCAACGCGGCGCTGCATCTGCCCGCGATGGCGAACGAGGCCGGCATCAAGTTCGACCTATTCGACGTGGCGGAGATCTTCAAGAAGACGCCCTATATCGCCTCCATGAAGCCCGGCGGCAAGTATGTCGCCAAAGATATGTGGGAAGCAGGCGGCATGCCGATGCTGATGCGCGCGCTACTGGACGCGGGTCTGCTGCATGGCGACCAGATGACCGTGACGGGCAAGACCATTGCTGAAAATCTCGAAGGCATCATGTTCGATCCCGCTCAGAAAGTGATCGTGCCGGTGAGCCAGGCCTTAGCGCCGACCGGCGGGGTGGTGGGCCTCAAGGGCAATCTGGCCCCAGAAGGCGCGATCGTGAAGATCGCGGGCTTGAAGCACGTCAAGCACAAGGGCCCGGCCCGGGTGTTCGACTGCGAAGAGGATTGCTTCGAATTCGTCCAAGCCCGCCGCTACCAAGAAGGCGATGTGCTGGTGATCCGCTGGGAAGGCCCCAAGGGTGGCCCCGGCATGCGCGAGATGCTGTCCACCACCGCGGCGCTGTACGGGCAGGGCGTAGAGAATATCGCCCTGATCACCGACGGCCGCTTTTCCGGTGGCACGCGCGGCCTTTGCGTCGGCCATGTCGGACCGGAAGCCGCCGATGCTGGCCCCATCGGCCTTCTCAAGGATGGCGACATCATCACCATCAATGCGGAGACCGGCACCCTGTCGGTCGATCTGTCCGACGCCGAACTGGCGCAGCGCAGACAAGCATTTCAGCCCAAGCCGCCCGGCTACAAAACTGGAGCCTTGGCGCGATACGCCAAGAATGTGGGACCGGCGCGCCATGGTGCGGTGACCACGCCCGGCGCCGACCAGGAAGTGCGCTGCTACGCTGATATTTAAGTGAGGAGCGGTTTGCGGACACAAACGAAATGGTCCGGCGGACCATTTCGAGCGACGAACGCCGCGAGTTAAAGCGAGCGGCTGCACGGTCACCAGGCCCGAAAGGGCCGCGCGCATACGCTGTCGCTATGCGCTCCCTGGCCGATGCTCCGGTCGATCTGAGACTCAAGCTTGCTTTCTGACGTCGTGCGCTTTGCCCAGTACGCGTAGCGCATTGCCGCCCCAGAAATTGGCGAGCTGCGCTTCGGTATAGCCAGCCTTCACCAGCCGCTCCGTGATCCGGGGCAGGGCGGTGATGTCCTCCAGCCCGGCAACGCCGCCGCCGCCATCCCAATCGGCGCCGATGCCGACATGTTCCGGCCCCACCAGGTCCAGGGCATGGAGGATATGCTTCATGTAATCCTCGATGCTGGCGCGTTGAACGGGATATTTCTTATCCAGCGCCTTGGTCTCTTCCGCCGCTTGGCGCACCACCGCGGCCGCTTGTGCGGGCGTGAGACCGGCGAGGTTCTCCAGCTTGGCGCCGATCGCGGCTTCGGCCTTGGAACGTTCCGGATGGGGCGGCGTGGTGATCAAATAGACCGAATTCATTTGGATGGTGCCGCCTTTGGCCGCCACCTTCTTGATGCGCGCATCGTCCAGATTGCGGGGATGATTGTTGATGGCGCGGCAGCTGGAATGCGAACAGAGGATCGGCGAGCGCGACAGGTCCATCATGTTGTCGAACACGCTGTCGGCGGAATGGCTGGCGTCCAGCACCACACCCAGATCATTGGCTTCCTTCACGAACTCCTTGCCCAACGGCGACAAACCGTTCCATCTCGGCTTGTCGGTTGCGGAATCGCCGAACTGGTTGTTGAGGAAATGCACCGGCCCCGCCAGCCGCACGCCGAGCTTGTAGAAACTGCGCAGCAAGGTCGGGTCATTGCCCAGGATTCCGGAATTCTCGATCGACTGATAGACGAAGATCTTCTTCCGGCCATTGATGCGCTTGGCGTCTTCCGGGAGGAAGGCCAATTCGAAGCGATCGGGATGGGCCGCCACCATCTCCCGGATCTCGGCGGCGCGCAGAAAGGCGGCATCGCGCATGGCGCTCATGCCTTCGGGCGTCACCGGCGCTTGCGGCGTGTAGATGGCGAAGAAGCCGCCATCCAGTCCGCCTTCGAGCATGCGAGGATAGTCGACCTGGGTGAAATCCTCTTCCACATGATGGCGCTGCATCACGTTCCAGCCTGGACGCGCCAGATTGGCGGGCATGTCGAGATGCGTATCGAGGCAGATCAGTTTCATGTGGAGTGCATGTGCGTCCACCGCCGCCCGCGCCAACCCAGGCGTCATCGCCAGCGCCGCAGCCCCGTTCGCCATCATCGCCCGTCGTGAAAGATTCATTGTCCCCTCCAGCTTGTCGAATCCGATGCTAGGGGATTTACCGCGTATGCGCCAAGACTTGCCGCAAATAAGCTCGGTGTGACGTCAGGTCAGATTCTGACCGAACGCCAGAATGCCGTCGGCGACATACTGCACCGCCAGCGCTGCCAGCAGCACGCCCAACAGCCGGCCAAATACGGCCTGCCCTTGGACGCCCAGAAGCCGCTCCAGATAGGTGGAGGAGATAAAGATCACGTAACAGACGCCCAGCATGGCGGCCATGGCGCCGATCAGCGCCGCCAACCCCAGTATGTCGCCACTGGTCCGCCCGGCCAGAAGCACCATCGCGGTGATGGCGCCGGGCCCGGCCATCAGCGGAATCGCCAAGGGAAAGGCCGCCAGATGCGCATGGCCATGACCGGCCTGCTCCGTCTTTCGCTCCGCCCGGCGCTGGAACACCATCTCGAAAGCGATGGCGAAAAGTAGAAGGCCGCCGGCAATACGGAACGCCGCCAGCGAGATGCCCAATTGCGTGAGAAGCCAGCCGCCGAACAAGGCCGATCCCGCCAGCAGGAAGAAAGCGATCACGCAGGCTTCCAGTCCGATCTTGCGCTTGACCTTTTGCGGCATGCCGGAGGTGAGGCCGATAAAGATCGGCCCCAAACCGACGGGGTCGATGACCACGAACAAAGTGACCAGCGCGGAAACCAGGGCTGTGCTCATGCGAATTCTCGGGCTGAAGCCGCCAAGACCGTCCCCGGTGGACGGCGTCACGGGCATTAGGCCGCACTTTATCTCAAGGTGCGGCCGGCACCAGCGCCCGGCAAGCTATTGAAAGGCCACGGCCAAAGGGGCATCGTTCCGCCACACAATAAGGGGAGGGATTTATGGGTCATCTGTCCGCGCGCCTGCTTGGCACGGCCGCGCTGTTGTCCTTTATCGCGGTTTCACCAGTCCAGGCCGCCGGCGCCGCCGACGCAAGGCTGAAAGCCGAGGCGGCAGGCATCACCATCACCCGCGACACCTATGGCATCGCCCATGTGAAGGGACATACCGACGAGAACGCCGTGTTCGGCATGGTCTATGCCCAGGCGGAAGATGATTTCAACCGCGTCGAGACCAATTACGCTACCAATCTGGGCCTCACCGCCCAGAATGACGGCGAGAAGGCAATCTGGAGCGATCTGCGTCAGCGCTTGTTCATCGACCCGGAAGTTCTCAAGGCCGATTACGCCAAGAGCCCAGACTATCTGAAAAAAATCATGACTGGCTGGGCCGATGGTCTGAACTATTTCCTCGCCACCCACCCCAATGTAAAACCGAAATATATCACCCATTATGAGCCCTGGATGGCGCTGTCCTTCACCGAAGGCAGCATCGGCGGCGATGTGGAGAAGGCGCGTCTCTCTCAGCTTCAGGCCTTTTACGAAAAGCGCACCGTGGCGTTGACGGACCGGGAAAAGGGTTTTGTCTATGTCGAGCCGGTGGGCTCCAATGGCATCGCCATCTCGTCCAAGATCAGCAAGGACGGGCACGCGATGCTGTGGATCAATCCGCACACCTCCTTCTACTTCCGCGCTGAACTGGGCGTGGCCAGCGACGAAGGACTGAACGCATTCGGCGCCGCGACCTGGGGCCAGCCCTTCCTCTATCAAGGCTTCAACGAGCATCTGGGCTGGATGCACACCACCAGCTCCGCCGACAGCACGGACGAATATGCCGAAACCGTGACTCAGAGGGACGGCAAATATTTCTACAAATATGGCAACCAGGAACTGCCGGTGACGGTGAAGAACATCACCATCAACTATAAGGCCGCCAATGGCAGCATGGCCAAGAAGACCTTCACGGCCTACTTCACCAAGCATGGTCCCATCGTGCGCGAGGCCGACGGCAAATGGATTGCGCTCGCGATCATGAATGTGCCGATCGCAGCGCTGGAGCAGTCCTTCGGCCGCACCAAGGCCAAGACCATGGCCGAGTATATGAAAGTGGCGAACCTGGGCGCCAACTCTTCCAACGACACGCTTTATGCCGACGACAAGGGCAATATCGCGCTGCTCTTGCCGCAATTCGTGCCCAATCGCGACGACAAGTTCGATTACACCAAGCCGGTGGACGGCTCGGATCCCGCCACCGACTGGAAGGGCAACACGCCCATGGACAAGATTCCCCAAGTGGTGAATCCGGCGTCGGGCTGGGTGTTCAACAGCAACGACACGCCGCAGAATTCGGCGGGTCCCAACACCGTCGATATGGCCAAATTCCCCAAATACATGGACGCGTCGGGCGAAAATCCCCGTGGCGTGCACATGGTCAAGGTTCTGACCGGCACGAAGGCCATGACCCAGCAAGGCCTGATCGAAGCCGCCTTCGATCCTTACCAGCCGGCTTTCGCCGAGATGGTACCGCAACTGCTCAAGGATTATGACGCGCTGCCGGCGTCCAGCCCGCTGAAAGGCAAGCTGGCAGAACCGATCGCGACCTTGAAAGGTTGGGATTACAAATGGGGCGCGGACTCGGTCGCCAATTCGGTCGCGATCTTCTGGGGCGAGGCGCTCTACAACAAGCTGATCCGCCCGATGCGGGCCGCCGGCATTCGGGAAGATTATGTCGACTATCTGACCCACAAGGCCTCCGCCGAGGACCGGCTGCAATCCTTGTCCATGGCCGTGGATCAACTCACCGCCGATTTCGGCAGCTGGAAGACGCCTTGGGGTAATATCAACCGCTACCAGCGCATCACGGACGACATCCAAGCCAAGTTCGACGACAATGCTCCCAGCCAGCCGGTGCCGTTCGATTCCGCGCAATGGGGCTCGATCGCGTCCTATGGCGCAGTCCATGACCACACCAAGAAATGGTACGGCGTGGGCGGCAACAGCATCATCGGGGCGATCAATTTTGGGCCCAAGGTGCAGGCTCTGATGGCCACGGTGGGCGGCGCCAGCGGCGATCCCAAGTCGCCGCATTTCAAGGACCAGGTGGACGCCTACATCACCGGCAAGCTCATCCCGGTTTATTTCTATCCGGAAGATTATAAGGCGCACACGGAGCGCGCTTATCATCCAGGTGAATAGCTATTTGCCCCCATCTGTCTTCTTCGGGGTACCCCCTCAGAAGACGCGCGGCTTGCTTGATCGCAAACCTCAATCCCCCACCAGCCGCTTCGCGGCGCAGGGGATTGAGGGCGATGGCCAAATCGCCCTCAGCCAAGACGATCTATCGCTTGTTCGGGCGGTGGTTTCTGTTGCGACCTTTCCCATCCTTGCCCCAGTAATGCGGGCTCCTTTTCACCTGAGGCGATGATGCCAACTCTCCACAACCGCAGAGGCTTTCTTAACCTGTCAGGTGCGAGCGCCGCGGGCCTTCTGGGCGCGTCCTATTGGACCAAGGCCTGGGCAGCGGAAACGCCGGACCTGATCGTCACCAACGCCAAAGTCTACACCGTCGACGATGCGATGCCGCGGGCAGAAGCCTTCGCCATCCGCGACGGCAAATTCGTGGCCATCGGCAAAAGCGACGAGATCAGCGGCCTGGCGGGCAGGGGCACCCAGACATTCGACGCCAAGGGCATGACGATCGTGCCCGGCTTCATCGATTGCCACAATCACGCGCCCGGCAACATCCTCATGTACGAGGCAGTTGTCGGCAATCCCTATGTGGTGGAATTCGTCACCATTCAGAGCATCATCGACAAACTCAAGGCGCGTGCCGCGCAACTGCCGGCCGGCACCTGGGTCGACGGCTATTTCTTCGACGACACCAAGGTGAAGGAGAATCGGGAGATCAACGTCCACGATCTCGACAAAGTCTCCACCGATCACCCCGTATGCGTGCATCATCGGGGCGGACATACGTCCTATTATAACAGCAAGGCCCTGCAGATGGCAGGGATCACCAAGAACACGCCCAATTCCTTCGGTGGCACCTATGACAAAGATGAAAAGGGAGAGTTGAACGGCCGCGTCACCGACCGCGCCCGCGCCGTTTTCGACAAGGTCGGTGACCGCAAGACCTACGGCGCGGCGGAGCAATTGCAGCGCGACCGCGAAGGCCTTGCCTTCATCTCCAAGCAATTCGTCAAATATGGTCTCACCACCGTGCATCACGAGGGCGGCAACCTGATGGCGCTGCAACAGGTGAGGGCGGGCGGCGATCTCCTGCACCGGGTCAGTTACGAGTGCCAGGACAAGATGCTGGAAGCGATGATCAATACCGGCATCGAAACCGGTTTTGGCGATGAATGGATCCGTTTCGGCGCCACCTCAGAGCACACGGTCGACGGCTCCTTCTCCGAACGCACCATGGCGATCAGCCGGCCCTATATCGGGATTTCGCCGCCCTACCAGGGCAATCTGACCGAGCGGCAGGAAGACCTCGACGCCTGGGCCGACAAGGTCAACCGCGCCGGCATCCAGATGAACTGTCATGCAAATGGCGATGTCGCCATTGAGCATGTGCTGACGGCTTACGAAAAGGCGCTGAAGGCATTTCCGCGGCGAGACGCGCGCCCCAAGATCACCCATTGCAGCCTGATCAATGACAGCCTGCTTCAGCGCATCAAGGCGCTGAATGCGGTACCGGCGCTGTTCACGACTTACGCCTATTACAACGCCGATAAATTCCACTTCTACGGCGAAGACATGATGAAGAACATGATGGCGTATCGCACCTTGCTGGATGGCGGGGTGCGCGCAGCGGCGGGGTCGGATTTCAGTCCCGGCCCCTTCGATCCCCTGATGGGCATGCAGGGCATGGTGACCCGCCATGGCTGGAACGGCGAAACTTGGGGCGCCAACCAGAAGATCACGGTGGAGGAGGCGCTTCGCGTCAACACCATCAACGGCGCCTACAACAGCCATGAAGAGAATATCAAAGGCTCGATCACGGCCGGCAAACTCGCTGACTATGTGGTGCTGGCCGAAGACCTCCACACCATCAATCCGGAGAAGATCAAGGACATCAAGATCGTCCGCACCGTCACCGGCGGCAAGACCGTCTATCAGGGTTGATCGGCCAGCCGCTTCAATGATTGGCCGGTCAGCCGCTGGATGATCCATTCGTCCATCGGTCTAGCACCCAGCGCGCGATAAAAAGCGATGGCGTTCTCGTTCCAGTCGAGAACCGACCATTCGAAGCGGCCGCAGCCTTCAGCGACGGCTTTCTTCGCCAACCAGTGGAAAATGGCGCGCGCAATACCCTTGCGGCGGAAGGCCGGGCGCACGAACAAATCTTCCAGATAAAGCCCCGGCCGGCCCAGGAAGGTGGAGAAATTGTAGAAATAGAGCGCGAAGCCCGCCGGCTGGCCTTCCCATTCCGCCACGATCGCGTGGGCTTTCTTATCCTCGAACAGGAAATGGCGGAGCAACGCCGCATCCGCGATGCATTCCTGCTCCAAGCGTTCGAACACTGCCAGCTCGCGGATAAGCTCCAGGATCAGGCTGCAATCATCAGGCCCGGCGTCGCGCAGAATGAGGGAGGAAATGGTGGAAACCTTTCAGGCACGAACCGGACGGAAAGACAAAGGGTGGGGCAGGATGTTCACCAGCGGCCGAAATTTTTCAAGTTCCAGTTCCGGCCTTCGGCAGCTGCCGACGTCAGCAGGCCTACATCTTGTGGATAAGGAACATTCCAGAAAGTTGCCGCGGATATTCCAGGGTGGCAATCCACGCCGATCGGGCGTGTAATGGAGTATCTCTGCGCCGCGAGGATCGGAAGGCCATGGTCCGGGGCCGGATAGAAGCAACGCCCAGCGAACAACTGGTCGAGCTGTGCAAGGCTCGCGACCGCTACGCCGCCATGGCCGATCGGCTGAAAGACCAAGCCGACGCGATCACCACCCGGCTGGAGGACCATCAACGGGAACGGGACGCGCGCCGCATCGCCAAGGCCTACGAAAAAAGCATCGCCAACATGACGGCGAACTTGGCCAAAGCGAAGTCGACCCGGTCAGCCGCAACCTGGCTCAACAATCTCGGCGTGGTGCGCCCCATTTTCGCGGTTGCGGTCGCCATTCTGGCGCTTGCCGCGATGCTTTATCCCGTCTTCTTCGGCGATCGGCAAATCCGCGCGGCAGCCGGTGCGAATAGCGCGAATCTGGCGCATCAGCCGGTTCAGAGCGGAAAAATCGTCCCGCCCGCGATGACAGCGGTAAATCCAGCGCCCACCGCCAGCACGCCGCGACCGATCACGCGGGCCGAATCATCCCCGCCAGCAAAATCGGCGAAACCGGCCGCGCCGCGGGCAAGGAGAGAAACGCCGGAGGAGGGCGGCTTTGTCGCCAAGGTTCTGCAACCTGACGGCTCATTCAAGGAAGAGCATTTCTCCGCGTCCCCCCGGCCATAACAAGCCGCACGCGTCGGCATCGATATTTTGCGCCGGAGATGGGAACCGATCCGCGTCCTTGAAGTTTTCCTAAAATCTTATTGTGAACGGAAAGGATTTGGGCCGGACCGGCGTTCGATTGCATGAACATGAATCAGGGCCGCATAAGGATGAAAGCGGTCGAGCAGCCTGAGGATCTGGCCTCGGCTGAAGACCGCGATGCCGCACTTGCAGACCGGCTTTTGCAGGAAAGCGGATATCTGCCCTCCCAGGATGACCAATCCTGGCGGGAGCAGGCTGCCTTGCACATCGCACCGGGTCTCGAACGAGACGGCACGGACGAGCCGGCAGACTGGGATTCTGTCGAGCCGCAGCCGATGGCGGAGACTCATCCCGAAAGAAGCGGGCGCGGAGGCGTTCTGGTCGCCTTTCTTATGATTGCCGTGATTGTTCCGGTCATAGCGGCCTTGACGTTCCCCGACATCCTGACAGCCGGCTTCTGGCGCGCTCAAAGGTCCACCGCACATGGCGCCAGCGCACCGCCGCCTAGTGTGGCCACGCCGTTGCGCGCCGCCCTTCCGGAGCCGGCATCGTCGCGCTTGCCTCCGCCGGCGCAGGCGACGCCCGCGGCACCACCTCGGCCAGCCCCCGAAGCCGCCCCGGCCGACACCAATGTCCCGATCATCGACGCGCGCAAACCGGCACCGCGATCCTTATCGCCGCATGCGCCGGAGCATGAAATGGCCCAGGAAGATCGCACCGGCGGCTTTTATGCGAAGGTACCGGGACCCGATGGAGTCTTGCGGTCGCAATATTTTCCTGCTGACCCTTCCGCGCGACCAACCGCGGCTGAGAATGCCGGTAAGGATCGCGACGCAGGTGGATTCTATGCGATGGTGGCCGCGCCAGACGGAACGCTTCGCTATAAATATTTCTCTTCGAAGCCGTCACAGCGAGACGCTTCGGATCTTGATGCCATGGCGCCCCGGTAAATTTTCTCCAACCGATCGACGGTCTTTTCCCAGGGCATGTTGAGGGCGGTTTGCCGTCCTGCCGCTCCGAGCCGCTGGCGCAGATCATGGTCAAGAAGCAACCGGTGCATCGCGTGATGAAGGCTGTCTGCGTCGCCCGGATCGACGAGCAATCCCGTGCGCTCCTCCTCGACCAGTTCCGACACGGCGCCCGAGCGAGCGCCGATCACGGGAATCCCGGCCGCAAAGGCTTCGAGGATGACCAATCCGAAGCCCTCCTGAAAGATCGAAGGCATCACCAAAACGTCGGCCGCGGCATAATAGGGCGGCAATGCCGCCGGCGCGACAAGGCCAAGAAGGGATACGCGCCGCTGTGCCAGAGCTTCCGCCAGGATGGCGCGGGCCTGCTGTTCGCCCGTGTCTTTCGGTCCTTGGCTGTCAAGCCAGAGCTTGGTGCTGCCGGCGACCGCCAAATGGACATTGCCGTGCTCCGCCGCCAATTTCGTGAAGGCCTGCGCGAGCTGTATGACACCCTTTCCCGACCGGACTGCGCCGACAAATATGAAAAGCACATCGCTGTCCTTCAGCCCCAGTTCACGCCGAATTCTGGTGCGCGCTTCTTGCTGCTGCGCGTACGACAGGACGTTGGCATCGACGCCACTCTGGTTGACGACGATGTTGGCAGGAAGAGCGGTTGGGCCCGCCTGTTCATGCGACAATTGCAAGCGGCGGCCGACGAATGAGCTCACGGCAATCTGTGCCTGCGCTTTGCCCAGATCCATCCAAAAATAACCAGCCGCCGCGCCAAACCCCGTATCCGGAAGACCGTCGAGCGGGTTGTTGTGGAAGTGCACCACGCTCGGCCTGCCGAGGAAGCGCGTGAAACGGTATTCATGCAGGTGGACGATATCGAAACGCCCCAATCGCGCGCATCTGATCAAAGGCAGATGGACGCGAAAATCCTTCAGGCTGCCGCGGTAGCGGACTTTCGCCCACGGATAAGGCTTAAGATGGCGAAGCTGCACGCCTTCCCAGGTTCCAGTCCAGGCTTCGGGCGCCATGCACGCAACGGTCACCTTCACGCCCCGTCGCGCTTGAACGCGGGCGATCTCCAGCGCAACGCGCTCGGTCCCACCGGTCGCATCGTCCATCGGCCGTTTTGGCAGTCGCCCGATGCCCAGAAAATGCAGTACGCGCGTCATACCCCCGAGCCGATCCATAGCGACGCCCAGCAGACAGTCATTACCCAAAGTTGTGACAGGGCAATCAATGTCGGGCGATTTGGTAAACGCCGACACCCGGCACGAAAAAAGACCAACCGACCTGCCGCTCTTCCCCGGTTAAGGATACTGGGCATTCGCTTAAGCTGTTGCGAAGACGGGACAGTTTCCTACACCTGGGATTGCGGTCACCGGACACCTTCTAAACTCTTGTTTATGTTTGTGCCAAGGCCTCCGAAACCGATTTCGGATTGCCATCCCGTGTGGGGCATGACCTGATGGGACGGGTTATGGGTGGCGGGGCGGAAATTCCTTTGGTTTGTGAGGGCGGGGCGCGACTTCAAAGCGTAACGGAAATGCTCCTTGCTGCCGTGGGAAAGCTCGCGTGATAGCCAGCGATTTCGCAAAATTTTTCGGGCAAGCAACCACTCCGGCAAGGTAACGCAACTGGACACGCAACAGCGGCCCTCTATCTGGAATCTCGTGGCCAAGACCTCCAAGCCGATTGTGCGGCTGGCCGGTCGCAGCGGTGGCGCGCCCCTCTATCTTGTGCATGCCGTCGGTGGCGATGTCGGAGTTTTTCAGCCATTCGCGGAAATGATCGCAGACTCCCGCACGATCTACGGCATCCAGGTGCCGTCTCACAAATTCGACGCCGAAAGCTCCATTTATGAGCTTGCCGAATATTATGTCGATGCGCTCATGCACTTTCAGCCTGAAGGGCCGGTCATGCTGGGCGGATGGTCGGTTGGGTCAACAATTGCTTTGGAAATGGCGCAAATCCTGAAACGGCGCGGACGCGATGTCCCGCTGCTCATCAGTTTTGACGGCAATCTTTATCACACGGGGGCAAGAATATCGGCATGGTCGCCGCGCTATTTGCGCGAGCTTCTCGGGAATGTGCGCCACTGGGCGAACGATGCCCGCTCTCATCGCTTGGGCGTGGTGTGCACTATTGAGAGGCTTTACCGAGATTGGAGGATGGCGCGCGATTGTTGGGCCATCGAACGGAATTTGCGGGGGAAAGTCAGTGTCGCCTTTTTGAAGGAATCTGCCTGGCCCCCCAATCGATTGCCGCTCATTCGATCTTTGTATCGCGCGGGAGAGGTCTACTATCCGAAACCGTATGACGGTCGCGTCCTGGTCTATCTTGCGACGATCCAATCCCTCTTTCACTTATGGCAAGTCGAAGCCTGCTGGGCGCGCATCGCTCCCAAGATCGATTTTCATTCCATCTACTGCATGCACGAGCACATGTTTGAAAAAGATCTGCCAAAGCAGATGGGGCTGCATCTGCGGGAGTATTTGCTGAAACTCATGGAACCATCCCAGCCGGCTCCGGTTCAAGTTACGGCTGAGGCGCGGGAATATAACCGCAGCACCGAAAGGTCCCCGCAGCATTGACTTCTTGACGAGCGGCGCTGCTGGTGGCTTTTGGCAACTTTCTAAGAGCGCGACGCTTTGAAGGATTTCTGTCCTTCCAGTTCCCGGAATTGACCTGCCAGCTGGCGGCAGCTGTCCGCGATCATCAGCCAACTATCCATCGCCAGGGGATCTTTGACATTGCGGACCTGGGCCTCGGCAATCGCGGCTTTGGCGTCCCAAAAATCAGCCTGAGATTGAGAGTTCATCGGCAAATCCTTTTTCGCTAACCGTCGGTAACCAACTATCCTTTCGCATTGTCGGGACGGTTCCGCACAACGTCCGGGTGTGTAATGTGCTGGGCGCGAGAACGTTCCATGACGGTCCGCCCAGCCCAAATGCGCAGGCCGTTGGCGGATGGGGTGAGATTCGAACTCACGGTGACGTCGCCGCCACGCCGGTTTTCAAGACCGGTGCCTTAAACCGCTCGGCCACCCATCCAGCAGTCACGGATTACTGAACACTGGCAGGGCATGCAATCCCGCCCATCCGCCGGCACGGACGCCGATTAAGCCCTTGCAGTATAGCAAGCAAATCGCAGCGGTGGCTTTGCACCCATGGCGGCCATCCTTTAGCGTCCGGGCGATCCCATGGCTGATTCGATCTGATGCGGTTTTTGCGAGCTTCCGGCCTTTTGTGTCTGGGCCTGGCTGTGGGCGGTTGCGCCGCCACCCGGCCGCCGCCACCGCCGCCGTCGAACAATGCGGTCACCGTCCCCAAGAGCGCCAGCGTCTACAAGGTGGGCAATCCCTACCAGATCGACAATGTCTGGTATTACCCCCACGAACAGCCCGATTATGACGAGACCGGCATAGCCTCCTGGTACGGCCCCACTTTCTACGGGAAATACACGGCCAATGGCGAAGTCTATGACGGCAACGCACTGACGGCGGCACACCGCACCTTGCCGATGCCGGTTAATGTGCGTGTCACCAATCTGGAGAACGGCAAGTCGATCGTGGTTCGCGTCAATGATCGTGGACCCTATGCGCGAGGCCGCATCATCGACCTTTCGCGGCACGCTGCCGAACTGCTGGACGTGATGCAGACCGGCACGGCCCGGGTGCGCGTCACCTATCTGGCGCGCGCCGATCTCGACAACGGCCTGCCGCCACCGCCCCAGACACCGCCGGAGATCGCTTCGGCCTTGCCGGCCGCGCCCACGGCAAAGATCGACACTTCGACACTCAACACCGTGCCCAATGCGCCGGTGGCGCCGCCGGTTCGGGAAAAGCCCTTGCCGGTGGTCGTGCCGGGGCTGCCGATTCAAGTGGCGCAGGCAAACCAGCCCAATGGCCAGGTCACCAAAATTCCGGTGCCGGTCGCCACCCACCTCTATATCCAGGTGGGCGCCTTCTCGAAACTCGACAATGCCAAGATCTTGCTCAACAAGCTGGGCGGCGATCTTCGGATCTCCACTCTTCAACGCAATGGCCAGACTCTCTATAGAGTGCGAACCGGTCCGCTCAACTCGGTGGAAGACGCCGACGCGGCGCTGGCGCGCATAACAGGAGCGGGCAGCAATGACGCTCAAATCGTGGTCGACCAATAAGCCGCCGGAGTAGACTCATGCGCCGAATTTTCTTCATAGCCTTCGCTTTGTCCCTCTCAGCTGCGCTGCCAGCGCAGGCCGCCATCGACACCAACGCCGAGCATGGCCTCCTGATGGACGCGGCGAGCGGGCAGGTGCTCTGGCAGAAGGACGGCATGACGCCGATGCCGCCCGCCTCGATGTCGAAGCTGATGACCCTGGAGCTGCTATTCCAACGGCTGAAGGATGGGCGCGTCAAACTGACGGACACGATGCCGGTGTCGGAGCGCGCCTGGCGTACCCAGGGTTCCAAGATGTTCGTCGAGCTGGGCAACCGGATCTCGGTCGAAGACCTGATCCGGGGCATCATCATCCAATCCGGGAACGACGCCTGCATCGTGGTGGCCGAAAGCATGGGCGGCACGGTGGAAGGCTTTGTCGATTTAATGAACAAGCGGGCCAAGGAGCTGGGCCTGACCCAATCGCATTTCGTCAATCCCGACGGTTTGCCCGACCCGCCCGGCCAGCTGATGAGTGCGCTCGACTTGGCCAAGCTGTCGCGCCACCTGATCCGCGATTACCCGGATTATTATCACTATTTCAGCGAGAAGAGCTTCGTCTGGCACAATATCACCCAGCCCAATCGCGATCTGGTATTGGGATCGCTGCCGGGCGCGGACGGCCTTAAGACCGGTCATACGGATGCGGCGGGTTACGGCATCACCATCTCGGCGGTCAGAGACAATACCCGCTTCATCCTGGTTCTCAACGGCTTGCGCTATCCTCAATACAACAATGATTATTTCCCTAACATCAAACGCGCCGAGGAAGCCGGCCGGGTGATGGACATGGCGTTCCGCGAATTCCGCCGCTACCCTGTCACGGCTGCCAATCAGGTGGTGGGACAAGCGCCGATCATGGAAGGGACCGAGGCCAGCGTTCCCGTGACGCCGCGCGAGGCCGTGGCCGCCACCATGCAGGTGGATTCCCACAAGGGCGTCCAAACGGCAGTGAAAACCGATGCCGGGCTGATGGCGCCTATCGCCCAGGGCCAACGCGTCGGCACCATGACGGTGAGTGCCCCGGATTTCCCGGCGCTGACCGTCCCGGTCTATGCCGCCAAGTCCGTCGATCGCGCCAATATTTTCGCGCGGACCTGGAACCGCTTTTTCGGCAAGCATTGATCGTTAGCCGATGGCAGGGCGCTTCATAACGCTGGAAGGCGGGGAGGGCAGCGGCAAGTCCACCCAGGCCAAACGCCTGGGCGCGGCGCTGGAAGCGAAAGGGCATGCCGTCCTTGTGACCCGTGAGCCCGGCGGCTCACTGGGGGCGGAGGAGATCCGGGGCCTGCTGGTCAATGGCGCGCCAGGCCGCTGGGACGCGCTGACCGAAACGCTTCTGGTCTATGCCGCGCGCGCCGATCATGTCGGACGCACCATCGGTCCAGCGCTGCTGGCGGATCGCTGGGTCATCTGCGACCGTTTCACCGACTCCACTTATGCCTATCAAG
>DATNGI010000086.1:0-32570 GCA_035605955.1 Rhizomicrobium sp. | reverse complement strand
GTCTATGGCCTGGCGGGCGCGGTGCAGGCTTTCTGTTCGGCGCTCTTTTTGCTGCTCACATTCCTGACGCCGCATCAGGTTCTGCCTTTCTATCTGGTGCTGATCCTGTTCGGTGCCGCGCGCGGGTTTGCAGGCCCAGCGAGCCAGTCGCTCTTGCCTTTCCTGGTGGAGCAGGAGCGGCTGCCCCGCGCCATCTCCATCGGCTCTTCTTTCTTCACGGCGGCGGTGATCGCGGGGCCGGCGCTGGGCGGCTTTCTCTATGCGCTAGGCCCGGCGGCGGTTTATGGCCTCTGCATCCTGGGATTTGCGGTCTCCGCGGTCATCATTTCACGATTGGGCGGCCGACGCTTTGTGGCGGACGCGCCACCCGCAGGCGGCGTCGAGCGTGTCGCCGAAGGCGTGCGCTTTGTCCGCGACCGACCTGTGGTGTTGGGCGCGATTTCGCTGGACCTTTTTGCCGTGCTGTTGGGCGGCGCGACCGCGCTTCTGCCGGTCTATGCCCGTGACATCCTGCGTGTCGGCCCCGTCGGTCTGGGCTTTCTGAGGAGCGCGCCGGCCGCGGGCGCTTTTTCGGTCGCCTTTTTCCTCACTCGGCATCAGATCAAGGGAGCGGTGGGTGCCAAGATGTTCGCCTCGGTTGCGATCTTCGGCCTTGCCACCATTGTCTTCGGCCTTTCCACCTCGTTTCTGCTGTCGCTTGCTGCGCTCTTTGTTTTGGGGGCGAGCGACATGGTGAGCGTCAATATCCGTTCTTCGCTCATTCAATTGGCGACGCCGGATGCCATGCGGGGCCGCGTCTCCGCCGTCAATATGATGTTCGTGGGCGCATCCAACGAATTGGGCGAGTTCGAATCCGGTATGACGGCGGCTTTGTTCGGCACCGTTCCCGCGGTGGTCTTGGGCGGCATCGGCACGCTTCTGGTCGTGGCGGCCTGGGCGAAGCTTTTCCCGCCGTTGCGCGCCGTCGACCGCTTCAGTGACGTTGCCGTCTCATCTTAGATTGGTCGCACGGCCCCGGGCGCGGACGCGCCCATTTATTGATTGGCGCCTCCGGCGCCGCTCGGAAAAGTGGTGCCCACTTCTCCTGGCCGATGCTCCGCAATTAGAAATTATAAGAAAGCTGGAAGCGCCCGCCATCGGGGTAGATCTCCGCGCCATAGCGCAATCCGGGCGCCTTGTAACGGGTGGTGAAGATCTTGGAGAAGCCGAAGGCGAAACCGGCACTGGCAGCGACGTCGTACCAATGATGTTTCTTGGCGTCGATGCGGCTATAGCCGGTGAAAATCGCTGCCGCATAAGCCGGCACGCCATACTCCCAGCCATAACGGTCCCACAGATATTGCGCCGGCGCGAAGGCGAGTGCGGAGGTGTCGGAGGGGAAGGACTGGAAATCGCTTTTGTCGGGCCGTTGCTCGCGCACGATATTCTTGAGCGCATAGGCGGTGCCCACGGTGGCCAACGTGTCCACGGTGAGCTGGGCAAGGCCCGTGCGGTCGTCCTTGTAGAGGCTGATGCCGCCCGCGACCAAGGGCAGCGCGATAGCGACGCCGGTGCCGGCGCTCTCCATGCCGTTCGCCAGTGCGGGAACGCCGGAAAGGAGCAACAGCAAGGCGCTCAGGCAGGCCCGCATCCCGAAAAATCCTTGAAATATTTCAAGGGGTTTCTAGCCTCTCGGCGGGGATTCGCAAAATGTTTCAGATATGCAGTTGGGAATTTCTAGGGTTCCCAAGGAGAGCTGCACCTGAAATGCTGCCCGAAACTGGGAGGACTTGATGGCTTTTCTGTCCGGCTGGACACCGCGCGAGCGGCACGCGGTGGTGGCGGCTTATTTGGGCTGGGCGCTGGATGCCTTCGACTTCTTCGTTCTGGTTTTTGTCCTCAAGGACGTGGCTGCAACCTTTCAAGTTCCTATCTCCGGCGTAGCGTGGGCCTTGACCCTGACTTTGGCGTTTCGGCCGCTGGGCGCCTTCATCTTCGGACGTTTGGCCGACCGCTATGGCCGCCGCCCGGTGTTGATGGCCAACGTCGCTTTCTATTCCCTGTTCGGTTTCCTGACCGCCTTCGCGCCCAGCTTGGCGAGCTTCTACGTCATCCGCTCGTTATTTGGCATCGCGATGGGTGGGGTCTGGGGCATCGGCGCGTCGCTCGCCTTCGAGACCGTCAAAAGCGACAAGCGCGGCTTCGTGTCCGGCCTGCTACAATCCGGATATGCCACCGGTTATCTGGGCGCGTCGGTCATCTTCGGTCTGCTCTATGAGCTGATCGGCTGGCGCGGCCTTTTCATGCTCGGGCTGGTGCCGGCGGCGTTTTTGATCGGCTACATCTGGCTGGGGGTGACGGAATCGCCCGCGCATGCCCGGGGCAAGGGCGCCCAGGTGCGTCTGCCCTTGTTGGGGATGCAGGTAGCCGGCATCGTGATCGGCGGCTTTCTCACCTATCTGGTGGCGACCAGGCTACTTTTTCCCAATTTCGGCTGGTATGGCGTGGCGCTGATCCTGCCGGTGGCCGCTGTCATCGCCTATGCCGCTTCGCCCTATGTGCGCAAACATTGGCAGCTGTTGCTGTTCGCGGTGGTGATGATGACCGCGTTCAATTTCTTCAGCCATGGCACGCAGGACATCTATCCCACATTCCTGCAAAAGCAGCATGGCTTCGGCACCGTCACCGTGTCGGTCATCGCGATCCTTTACAACATCGCTGCGATCGTGGGCGGCATCGCCTTCGGCAGTCTGAGCCAGCGCATCGGCCGCAGGCGTGCCTCCATCATCGCGGCCTTGCTGGGCGTGCCGGTGGCATTTCTGTGGGCCTTTTCCGGCACCACCGTGCTTCTGGCCGTCGGCGCGATGCTGATGCAAATCTCGGTGCAAGGTGCGTGGGGCGTGGTGCCGGCGCATCTGAACGAGCTTTCACCGCCGGATTCGCGCGGCACGTTTCCCGGCACCGTCTATCAGCTGGGCAATCTGATCGCGTCCGTGAACGCCGTGCTGCAAACGACCGTGGCCGAACGCACGGGCGGCAATTACGCCATCGCGCTGGCATCCGTGGCGATTTGCGCCGCGCTGATGATCGCGCTCTGCATGAAGTTCGGGCCGGAAGCGAAGGACGTGGAAATGGCCTGAGTTTCTTAATTCAGGCTTTAACGAATACATCCACGCGGTCCGCCGGCCCCGTGTCGTCCGCGCCGCCCATGGCCCGGACATCGATACGGTCGGCGGACACGCCATTGTCGATCAGGACCTGGCGGATCGCCAAAGCGCGCTTGAGCGAGAGCCGCCTTGCGTCCGAACCTTTGTCGCCGCGATCGCCGCCATAGGCCTGAAGTTGCACCCGCGCGGCCGATGTGGTCATGGCGGCATTCAAATCGCCGGCCAGGAATTTGATCGCGCCCAAGGCGGATTCCGCGGGATCGGCGGCTTGCGGCGCGAACAGGATCACGCTGCGCTTGGAAAGCCCAGGCGTAGGCGCTTCCTTGGGCGTGGCGGGCTGACCGCTGGCGGGCGGGGGATTGGCGTGCGCCGTGCGCGTGGGCGCGGGTGCTTGCGCGGGCGCAGGCTGCAGATTGCCCAAAAGGCCCGCGGCGCCCTGGTCGAAGCCGCCAAAGCCCGGATTGTAGGCCGGTTGCGGTGCGGCCGACGCCACCGCCGTTTGCGGAGCTTTTGCGGCGGGTTTTTTCGGCTCCGGCTTGGGCTGCGCTTGCGGCTTCGACACGGGTTTGGGTGGCGGGCTGGGCGGTGACGCGGGTTCCGGCGCTCCTAGAGGCGCGACCTGCGCCACCGTGGTTTTGGGCGCTGCCTTGCGCGCCACGGCCACGTGTTTGCGCGGCATGTGGAGCTGGATCGCGCCCAAATCCCGGGGTGCCTCGCCGGGCTGCAGCGCCGGCTGGACCGTGCGCGTATACTGGCCGCCGGGATAGAGCAGCACGCCATTGCCGCCGCCCATGATGGGATTGACGGTCACTTCGTCGCCAGGATCCACCGTCTGACCAAAGGCCAGGCCGATGCCCGCGAGCCAGGCACACGTCAACAGTGCGGCACTTCTCAGACGCATGGAACTGGCCCAGACTTCGACAGATATTTACCTTAGCTCTAGCCTAGCCTCAATCTAACGCTTTGCAAGGATTGGGGATTCTTTTGACCCCCATCTGTCTTCCTCAGGCAAGCCCTCGGAAGACATCTTCCCCCGTCATGGGCTTTGCCCAACGGGGGAAGAGATTCCGTGTTTTTCCCCTGGAGGTTTTCATGAAATCGCGTGCCGCTGTCGCTTATGGCCCGGGCCAGCCCCTGGCGATCGAAGAGGTCGATCTGGAGGGGCCCAAGGCGGGCGAGGTGCTGGTGGAGATCAAAGCCACAGGCGTCTGCCACACCGACGAGTTCACCCGTTCGGGCGCCGATCCGGAAGGCCTGTTCCCCGCCATCCTGGGACATGAAGGCGCGGGCATCGTGCGCGAGGCGGGTGCGGGCGTGACCAGCGTGAAGCCGGACGACCATGTCATTCCGCTCTACACGCCCGAATGCCGCCAGTGCAAAAGCTGCACCTCGCACAAGACCAATCTCTGCACCTCGATTCGGGCCACCCAGGGCAAGGGCTTGATGCCGGACGGCACCAGCCGCTTCTCCATCAGGGGCAAGCCCATCCATCATTATATGGGCTGCTCCACCTTCTCGAATTTCACTGTCTTGCCGGAAATCGCGCTGGCGAAAATCAGGAGCGATGCGCCTTTCGACAAGGCCTGTTACATCGGCTGCGGCGTCACCACCGGCGTGGGTGCGGTGATCAAGACCGCCAAGGTCGAGCCCGGCGCCAATGTGGTGGTGTTCGGGCTGGGCGGCATCGGCCTCAATGTGGTGCAGGGCGCGCGCATGGCGGGCGCGGGCATGATCGTGGGCGTGGATCTCAATCCCAAGCGCGAGGCGTTGGCGCGGCAATTCGGCCTCACCCATTTCGTCAATCCCAAAGAGGTGAAGGGCGATCTGGTCGCGCATCTGGTGGAGTTGACAGGTGGAGGGGCGGATTATTCCTTTGAATGTGTGGGCAGCGTCGATCTGATGCGCCAGGCGCTGGAATGCACCCATCGCGGCTGGGGTGTCAGCGTGATTATCGGCGTGGCGGGGTCGGGGCAGGAGATCAAGACGCGCCCCTTCCAATTGGTCACGGGGCGGGTGTGGAAAGGCACGGCCTTTGGCGGGGTGCGCGGGCGCACCGAGGTGCCTGGCATCGTGGATTGGTACATGGACAAGAAGATCGCCATCGATCCGCTCATCACGCACAAGCTGCCGCTGGAGCGTATCAACGAAGCGTTCGATTTGATGCATTCCGGCGAAAGCATCAGGACGGTGATCGAGTTTTGAGCGCTACTCATGCTGAAGCTGTCGAAGCATGAGGCTGCTCTTCACCCTTCGACAGGCTCAGGGTGAGGGAGGTTTTCCAATCTCCTCACCATGACCGGCCTTGAGCCGGTCATCCACCAGCGCAAGGTAAGCCGTTTGTCCTGGATGGCCGGCTCGGAGGCCGGCCATGGAGAGAAAGGGGCTTATGTCGGCTTGGCGTTCTTCAGCAGCTTCAGCAGCTGGGGATGCAGATGTTCGTTGGCGCAGACGACCGCGCCCTTGGTCAGCATCTGCTCGCCGCCCTGCATGTCAGTGATGACGCCGCCGGCTTCCTTCAGAAGCACAATGCCCGCCGCCATGTCCCAGGCTTGCAAGCCATGCTCCCAGAAGCCGTCGAAGCGGCCCGCCGCGACATAAGCCAGATCGAGCGAGGCCGCGCCCATGCGGCGGATGCCGGCGGTGACATTCATCACCGCGGCCGTCTCCGCCAGCGCGCCCGCATGACCTTCCTTGCCCATGAAGGGCAGGCCGGTCGCGATCACTGCCGGGCCCAATTCCTTGCGTGCCGCGACGCGCAAGCGCTTGTCGTTGAGATAGGCGCCATGGCCTTTTTCGGCGGTGAAAAGATCGTCGGTGACCGGATTATAGACCACACCGGACACCAGTTGGCCCTCCCGCTCCAGCGCGATGGAGATCGCGAATTGCGGGATGCCATGCATGAAGTTCAAGGTGCCGTCGATGGGATCGATGATGAAGCGGTGGGTTTTGTCCTTTCCCTCGACCACGCCACCTTCCTCGCCCAGAAAGCCATAGCCGGGACGCGCCTTGGTCAATTCCTCGATCAGGATGCGCTCGGTGCGCTTGTCGGCGGTGGTGACGAAATCGGCGGGGCCTTTCATCGAGATCTGGAGATTTTCCAGTTCGCCGAAATCGCGGATCAAGGGACGCCCGGCCTTGCGCGCGGCGGCGATCATCACATTCAAAGCGGGAGAGATATAAACCATCAGGATTCCGCCCGACGCACGTACGAGCCATCCTCTGTGTTGACCACAATTTTCTCACCGGCGCCGACGAAGGGCGGCACCTGGATCTTCAGGCCATTCTCCAGCACCGCGCTTTTGAAGGATGGCGCGGCGGTACCGCCTTTCAATACTGGATCGGCTTCCGCCACAATCACGGTGACCTGGTTCGGCAGCTGGATGGATAGCGGCCGGCCTTCATGCAGCCGCAGCATCACCTTCATGCCGTCGGACAGAAATTGTGCCTGGTCGCCGACAAAATCAGCGGCCAGCTCGATCTGCTCGTAACTTTCCATGTCCATGAAGGTCAGCATCTCGCCGCCCGCGAACAGGAACTGGAAATCCTTCTTGTCGAGATGAATTTCTTCCACCATCTCGGACGAGCGAAAACGCTCGTTCAGCTTGGTGCCGGTTTCGATATTCTTGAGTTCGACCTGGTTGTAGGCGCCGCCCTTGCCCGGCTTGACGGCTTGGGTCTTGACCGCGATCCACAGCGATCCTTGATGCTCGATCATCGCGCCCGGGCGGATTTCGTTACCGGCAATTTTCGACATGGCGGATAGGCCTTTTCGTGATCGGCCGCCGCTTGGAAGACGAAGCGGGACGCGGGGTTGAGGTCAGCAGGGTCAAAGAGCGCGCGGGTTCTAGCAGGCGAGGCACGCAACCTCAACTCAGCCTAAACGCCAATCAGAACAGATTGTTAAAGGCTTTAACGGCTGCTTCCGGCCCGTCGGGATACTCCCACACGCCTGCCGCCACGGCCAGGAAATCGGCACCGGCTTCGATCAGGGCGGGCGCGTTCTGAACGGTGATGCCGCCGATGGCGACACAGGGCACCACCGTGGTTTCGCTCCACGCTCGCAGCAACTCAGGATCGGCCTGGGTCTTGGGTTCCTTGGTCTTGGTGGGGAAGAAAGCGCCGAAGGCGACATAGTCGGCGCCGGCTTCCGCCGCTTCCATCGCCAGATGGCGGCTGTCATGACACGTGACGCCGACGATGCGGTCCGGTCCCATCAGCCTACGAGCGTCGGCATACGAAGCATCTTCCTGTCCGACATGAACCCCGTCGCAGCCCAGCTCGGTAGCGAGGTCAGGCCGGTCATTGAGAATGAACGCTGTGCCGGCTGCCTGCACGATGGGGCGCAGATGATCGGTGGCGCGGCGGATACCGTCGTCATCGACATGTTTGAGTCGCAGCTGAAAGCTGGCGACGTCGCCGCCGTCGAGAGCTTCGCGCAAGGGAATGACGAAATTCGCCGGTGACAGATGCGGCGGGGAGATTAAATACAAACGGCAGCTGCTCACGGATCCTCATGCTTCGACAAGCTCAGCATGAGGATAACCTCAATCCTCACCCTGAGCTTGTCGAAGGGTGAGGCTGAAACTAAAGGACTTAAGCCGCCTTCTTTTCATCGGCCTTGGACCACTTGCCCAGCGCGGCCTTGGAGTTCATCAAGGCGCGATGCGCGAAGGCCGCCTGGCCTGCGCCAAGATTCTCAACCTTGCCGGACCAAGCGGCCTGGGGTGCAGCCTGCAGCGCGCGGCCGTAAGAGAAAGTGACATTCCAGGGCAGGCCGCCGATACGGTTGATGGCGTCCAGATGCGCGGTCGCTTCTTCGTCCGACTGGCCGCCGGAGAGAAACGCGATGCCAGGCACCGCCGACGGCACGCAATCCTTCAGCACTTTGACGGTGGCTTTCGCCACGTCCTCGACCGAGTTCTGCTTGGGGCACTTCTTGCCCGGCACGATCATGTTGGGCTTCAAGACCATGCCTTCCAGCGGCACGTTGGCATAAAAAAGCTGCTGGAACACTTCCTTCAGCACCCAAGTGGTGACGCGTTCGCAAGTCTGAATGTCGTGATCGCCGTCCATCAGAACTTCCGGCTCCACGATGGGGACGATGCCGTTCTCTTGCGCCAGCGCGGCATAGCGGGCGAGCGCATGAGCATTGGCATTGATGCAATTGTAGCTGGGCATCTTGGCGCCGATATCGATCACCGCCCGCCATTTGGCAAAGCGCGCGCCCAGCTTGTGATAGTCCTGGAAGCGCTCGCGCAGGCCGTCCAGGCCTTCGGTCACCACTTCACCCGGCGAACCGGCCAGCGGCTTGGCACCCGCGTCCACTTTGATACCCGGCACGGAGCCGGCCGCTTCGATCAACTTGACCAGCGGCGTGCCGTCCTTCGCCTTCTGGCGGATGGTCTCGTCGAACAGGATGACGCCGGAGATATGATCCTTCATGGCGCCGGCGGTGCGAAACATCATCTCGCGATAGTCGCGGCGATTTTCTTCCGTGTTCTGTACCCCGATCTTGTCGAAGCGCTTCTGGATGGTGCCGGTGGATTCGTCCGCCGCCAGGATGCCCTTGCCGGGGGCCACCATCTTTTTCGCGATCGCGTTCAGTTCGCCGAGATTCATGGTCATCCTCTTGCTTTGGCCGTTTTCAATGCTTCCACGCCGGGCAGATCCTTGCCTTCCAGCCATTCCAGGAAGGCGCCGCCCGCGGTCGAGACATAGGAGAAATCGTCTTCGACGCCGGCATGGGCCAGCGCCGCCACCGTATCGCCACCACCCGCCACCGACAAAAGATTTCCAGCTTTGGTTGCTTCCGCCACGGCTTTGGCCGCCGCCACGGTTCCCGCGTCGAAAGGTTCCATCTCGAAGGCGCCAAAGGGGCCGTTCCACACCAGGGTCTTGGCGGTGATGAGCCGGTTCTTGAAGGACTGGATGCTGGCCGGGCCGACATCCAGCACCATCTCATCGGCGGCGATCTCGCTGGTCTTGACCGTGCGGTGGGCTGCGCCCGCCTTGAATTCCTTCGCCACCACCACGTCGCTGGGCAGCAGGAGCACGGCGCCGCTTTCCGTCGCCATGTGCACGACTTTGCGCGCAGTCTCCAGATGATCGGGCTCGTAAAGCGATTTGCCGATGGCCACACCCTCGGCGGCGAGGAATGTGTTGGCCATGGCGCCGCCGATCACCAGCACTTCCACGCGCGCGACCAGATTCTGCAACAGTTCGATCTTGGTGGAGACCTTGGCGCCCCCCACCACCGCCAGCAGCGGACGCTCGGGATCGCCCAGCGCCTTTTGCAGATGGCTCAGTTCCTGTTCCATCGAGCGGCCCGCCGCCGAGGGCAGCAGATAGGCCAGGCCCGTGGTGGTGGCGTGCGCCCGGTGCGCCGCCGAGAAGGCGTCGTTGACGAAGACGTCGCCCAAGGCCGCGATCTCTTTGGTGAAGTCGGAATCGTTCTTTTCCTCGCCGGCATGGAAGCGCGTGTTCTCCAACAGAAGCACGTCGCCATCTTTCAATGCATTCACGGCGGCTTCCGCCTTGGCGCCCACACAATCTTCGGCGAAAGCGACATTGCGGCCGATGGCTGCGCCCAAGGGCGCCACGAGCGGCTTCAGCGACATGGATGGCACGACTTTGCCCTTGGGCCGGTCGAAGTGAGACAGGATGATGATCTTGGCGCCCTTTTCCGCCAGTTCGCGGATGGTGGGGGCCTGGCGCTCGATGCGGGTGGCGTCGGTGACGACGCCGTCCTTCACCGGCACATTCAGGTCGGCGCGCACCAATACGCGCTTTCCCCTGACCGCAATATCATCGAGCGTGTTGTAGTCGGGCATGTTTGTTTGGTGCCGTCCAGAGGCGGTTAGAGAAGTTTGCCCATCGCAACCGCGGTGTCGCCCATGCGGTTGGAGAAGCCCCATTCATTGTCGTACCAGGTCATGATGGAGACGAAGTTTCCATCCATCACCTTGGTCTGGTCCAACGCGAAGCTGGACGAAGCCGGATTGTGGTTGAAATCGACCGAGACCAGCTTGTCATGCACCACATCCAGGATGCCCTTGAGCGGGCCGCTGGCGCTGGCGGCGATGATCGCTTTGTTGACTTCCTCCACGCTGGTGGCGCGCTTGGCCAGGAATTTCAGATCCACCAGCGAGACATTGGGCGTGGGCACGCGCACCGAGATGCCATCCAGCTTGCCTTTCAATTCCGGAAGAACCAGGCCGACGGCTTTGGCGGCGCCCGTCGAGGTGGGGATCATCGAGAGCGCCGCGGCGCGGGCGCGATAGAGATCCTTGTGCATCTGGTCCAGCGACGGCTGGTCGTTGGTATAGGAATGGATGGTCGTCATCATGCCCTTTTCGATGCCGACGGCGTCGTTCAACACTTTGGCCACCGGTACCAGGCAATTGGTGGTGCAGGAGGCGTTGGAGACGATGATGTGCTCCTTGGTCAGCGCCTGGTGATTGACGCCATAGACCACGGTGATGTCGGCCCCGTCGGCAGGTGCGGAGACCAGAACGCGCTTGGCGCCGGCTTCCAGATGCAGCGCCGCCTTGTCGCGCGCCGTGAAGATGCCGGTGCATTCCAGCGCGATGTCCACGCCCAGCTCCTTATGCGGCAGCTTGGCGGGCTCCTTGATGGCGGTGACTTTGATCTTGTGGCCGGCGGCGGTCATGACGTCGCCGTCTACCGTCACGGCGGCGGGAAAGCGGCCATGCACGCTGTCATAGCGCAGCAGATGCGCGTTGGTCTCGACCGGGCCAAGGTCGTTGACGGCCACGATCTCGATGTCGCGACGCCCGCTTTCCACGATCGCGCGCAGGACCAGCCGCCCGATGCGGCCGAAGCCGTTAATTGCAACACGCACCATTTGAAGCTCTCCCGCTATTTGCTCAGCGCCTTCTTGGCCGCCTCCACGACAGCCTCGGGCGTAATGTTGAAATGCCGGTAAACGTCTTTCGCTGGTCCGCTGGACCCGAAGGAATGCATGCCTATGAAAATGCCGTCGGCGCCGATGTAACGATCCCAGCCCTGGCGCACCGCCGCTTCGATGGCGATTTTCACGCCGTTGCCGAGCACGCTTTTACGATATTGCTCGCTCTGTTCCTCGAACAGGGCCCAGCAGGGCATGGAAACGATGCGCGATGTGATGCCGTCCTTGACGAGCATCTCGCGCGCCTGAACCGCAAGCCCCACTTCCGAGCCGGTGGCCAGCAGCGTGATCTTGGCACTGGCGTCGCCCATGAGTTCATAGGCGCCTTTGGCCGACAGATTTTCCGCGGTGTGTGCGGTGCGGACCGTGGGCACGTCCTGGCGCGAGAAGGCCAGCAGGCTGGGCCGCTTGGCGTGTTCCAGCGCGATTTGCCAGCACTCGGCCGTCTCCACGCCATCGGCCGGACGCATCACCATCAGATTGGGAATGGCGCGCAAAGCCGGCAGATGCTCCACCGGCTGGTGCGTGGGTCCGTCTTCGCCCACGCCAATGGAATCATGCGTCATCACGAAGATGGTGCGCGCGCCCATCAAGGCCGCCAGCCGGATCGAAGGGCGGCAATAATCCGAGAACACCATGAAGGTGCCGCCATAAGGAATGACGCCGCCATGCAGCGCCATGCCGTTCATCGCCGCCGCCATGCCATGCTCGCGGATGCCGTAATGAATGTAGCGGCCAGAGAAATCGCCCGGCTTCATCTCGGTGATATTCTTGGTCTTGGTGTTGTTGGAAGGCGTGAGGTCGGCCGAACCGCCGATGGTGATCGTGAGCTTGTCGTTGATGACTTCCAGCGCTTTTTCCGAATGTTTGCGGGTGCCGGCGGTGGGTTTCTCCGCGCTCATTTTTTCCTTGAGCGCGATCAGGCCCTGGCCGACTTCGGCCGGAATCGCGTCCGCCATGGCGGCATCGAATTCATGCGCTTTGGCATGCGCGTTCTTGCGCGTGCCCCAGGCTTCCCAAGTCGATTTGCCTTGGGCGCCGATGGCGCGCCACTGCCCCATCAGATCGTCCGGCACCACAAAAGGGGGATAATCCCAGCCCAGTTCTTTGCGCGCGCCCGCCACTTCTTCCGCGCCGGGCGCGTCGGAATGAGCCTTTTGCGTGCCCTGACGATTGGGCATGCCGAAGCCGATGATGGTCTTGCAGGCGATCATCACCGGCGCGGTGGCGGCCTGCGCGGCGCTGAGCGCGCGGAAGACATCCGCCGTGTCATGACCGTTGCAGCTGTCGGTCATCCAACCCGCCGCCTTGAAGCGCTCGATCATGTCGGTGGATTCCGACAGCGAGGTGGCGCCATCGATAGTGATGTTGTTGTGGTCCCAAAGCACGATCAGCTTGCCCAGCTTCAGATGCCCGGCCAGCGAGATGGCTTCGTGGGAAATGCCTTCTTCCAGATCGCCGTCGCTGGCGATCACATAGGTCTTATGGTCCACCAATTCCTTGCCGAAACGAGTGCTCAAATGCGCTTCGGCGATGGCCATGCCCACGGCATTGGCGATGCCTTGGCCCAAGGGGCCGGTGGTGGTCTCGATCCCCGGCGCATGGCCATATTCGGGATGACCGGCGGTGCGGCTCCCCACCTGGCGGAAATTCTTCAGCTGCTCGATGGTCATCTCCGGATAGCCGGTGAGATAGAGCAGGGAATAAAGCAGCATCGAGCCATGGCCGGCCGACAGCACGAAACGGTCCCGGTCGGGCCAATGCGGATTGGCCGGATCGAACTTCAAAAAGCGGGAAAAGAGCACCGTGGCGGCATCGGCCATGCCCATGGGCAGGCCCGGATGGCCGGACTTGGCCTTCTCCACCGCATCGATTGAAAGCATGCGGATGGCGTTGGCGAGACGGCGAATGTGGGCCTGCTCCGGCGGAGCGTCTGTGCTGGTCATGTGCGGTTCCCGGGAGGGTGACGTGGCCTTAGCGAGGGGGGTCGTCCGCCGTCAAGAGGCCCCTGTTCTTGAGTAACGCATATGGTTGACGCTCTTTCCCCAGAAACCCTTTTGGATATGGGACATTTTGGCTTTCCCTGAAACCATCCCCGCACTAAGGTCATCCGGCGACTCAAGCGACGACACGGGGATGAGCAGGCTGGAACTGGCTCAGAAGCGCCTCACCCAGGCGCTGGACCATCTGGAAAAAGCGGCGGAACTGGCGGCCAAGCGCGGCAAGGCCGGGGCCGAGGCGCAGGCGCGCGTGGGCGCGCTGGATGGCGAGCGCGAGCGGCTTCTGGCCCGGATCGCGGAGCTCGAAGAAGAGCTGGCGGTCCTTTCCAGCATGACCATGGAAGTCGAAGGCCGGCTGGATGGCGCCATTGGCGAAATCCGTGCGGCCCTTGCCCGGCAGTAGGAGGATCGTCCGATGCCGCTGGTCAATGTGATGGTGAACAGCAAAGCCTACACACGGAGCATCGGCCCGGAAAAGTGCGCAGCGGTTTTCCGTCAGGCCGTGCGACCAAAAAAGACTGAGGCCACGCAATGCCCCTAGTCAATGTGATGGTGAACAGCAAAGCCTACACAATAGCCTGCGATGATGGCGAGGAAGAGCATCTGCGCCAGCTCGCCGCCACCGTGGACGGCAAGGTGCGTGAGCTTTTGGGTTCCGTGGGCAATGTGGGGGACACGCGGCTTCTCTTGATGGCGGCGCTTTTGATCGCCGACGAGCATCATGGCGGGCGTGTCGAAGGCGATCATCACTCCGAGGCCCAGCTGCGCCACGAGCTGGAAGCGCGCCTCAAGGCGGCGGAAGCCCGGGCCCATGCCGCGATGGAACAGGTGGCGGCGGGAAATCATCTTAAAACCGATCTGGAAGCGCGTATCCAGGCGGCGGAAGACCAGGCCGCCGCGGCGATGGAACAGACCGCCACCCGGCTGGAGCGCATTGCCGCGAGCCTTGCCGCTGCTTAGACTATATGCGGACGGTCACTGCCTCGCGCGTCAGGTTAGCGATGCCCAGGGGCCTTAATGGTACTCACCGGGAGCTGTCCCTGACCGGGGCCGTGGCCTCGGACATATGGCGCCCACCTGCACTGCAGGCCCGTGAGGATCCAAACACCAACGGCGAATGCGGTGCCGTCCACCTTTGACAAATCCCAACTGCGCAAGTTGGCGCGGGCCAGACGAGCGGGCTTGCGTAGCGACGCCTTCGCGCCGCGGCTTGCCGCGCATGCGGATCGCCTGAATGTGCGGCCCGGCCTGATTGTCGCCGGCTATCATGCGCATCAGGACGAAGCCGATCCGTCTCTGTTGCTCCAAGCCTTGGCCGAGAGGGGCGCGCATGTGGCATTTCCCCGCGTGAAGGCAAAAGGCCAGGCGCTGGAATTCCATCTCGTTCCTTTTGGAGAAAATCTCCAGGCCGGCACCTTTGGCATCCACGAGCCGCTCGATCATTGGCCGCGCGCGGTTCCGGATATGGTGCTGGTGCCGCTCCTGGCATTCGACGCGCATGGTTACCGGCTGGGCTATGGCGGCGGCTATTACGACCGCACTTTTTCTGCTCTTCCCAAGGCGCGCGCCATCGGCATCGCCTATGCCGGCCAGCGCATGGACTTTCTGCCGCGTGGCGCGCATGACTATCCGCTCGACGCCATCCTCACTGAAAACGGCCTGACAGACTTTCCGCGATGAAAATCCTTTTTTTGGGCGACATTATCGGCAAGCCGGGCCGCGACGCGGCGGCCGCAGAACTGCCGGGCTTGCGAGCGCGTCTCGGCATCGATCTGGTCATCGCCAATGGCGAGAATGCCGCGCACGGCTTCGGCCTCACCCGCGCCATCGCGGAAGAATTTTTCGCGATGGGGATCGATGTGATCTCCAGCGGCAACCACTGGGCCGACCAGAAAGAGATCCTCACTTATATCGACAATGAGGACCGCATCTTGAGGCCCCGCAATTATCCCAAGGGTACCCCGGGGCGCGGCGCCAATCTCTATCAGACGCCTGCGGGCAGCGTGCTAGTGGTCAATGTGATGGGTCGCGTTTTCATGGATGCGCTGGACGATCCCTTCGCCGCCGTGGATGCCGAACTGGCTGCCTGTCCGCTGGGCGAAGCCGCCGACGCCATTGTGGTGGACATCCATGCCGAAGCGACGTCGGAGAAGATGGCGATGGGCCATTTCTGCGACGGCCGCGCCAGCCTGGTCGTGGGCACCCATCAGCATGTGCCCACCGCCGACGCCCAGATCCTGCCTGGCGGCACCGCCTATCAGACCGACGCGGGGGCCTGCAGCGATTACGATTCGGTGATCGGCATGGACAAGGCCGAGCCGGTGCAGCGCTTTGTCCGCAAGATTTCCGGCACCCGCTTCACGCCCGCCACCGGTCCGGCCACGGTCTGCGGCGTCTTTGTCGAGACCAATGCACACGGCCTGGCGGCAAGGATCGAGCCGGTTCGGGTCGGCGGACGGTTGAAGCAGACCATTCCTTAAGCCGCGGCGATCTCCGCAAAACCCTGTCGCGGGCGCGGTTGAAACAGCGCGCGTGCGCGCCGATCCTGTGCCGGTTCTGCAATCGGAGATCTTTTATGGAATATCGCCTGCTCGGCCGTTCGGGCTTCAAGGTCCCCGCGCTCACCTTCGGCACCGGCACGTTCGGCGGCAAGGGCGAGTTCTTCAAAGCCTGGGGCGAAACCGACGCCAAGGAAGCGACGCGGCTGGTCGATATCTGTCTGGAAGCTGGTGTCACCATGTTCGACAGCGCCGATGTCTATTCCGATGGCGCTTCGGAAGAGGTGTTGGCCGCAGCAATCAAGGGCCGGCGCAACCAAGTTCTGATTTCCACCAAATTCACGTTTCGGGCGGGAGAGGGCGCCAACGATGTCGGCTCCTCGCGCTTCCACATTGTAGAAGCGACCGACGCCGCCTTAAGGCGGCTGGGCACCGATCACATCGATCTGGTGCAGCTCCACGGCTTCGATGCGCAGACCCCGCCGGAAGAGACCCTGTCCGCTTTCGACGCGCTGATCCGGGCTGGCAAGATCCGTTATATCGGCGTCTCCAACTGGTCGGGTTGGCATCTGATGAAATCGCTTTCCGTGTCGGAAAAATATGGCTTTCCCCGCTATGTCGCGCATCAGGCTTATTACTCTCTGATCGGGCGCGATTATGAATGGGAATTGATGCCGCTGGCATTGGATCAAGGCGTGGGCTGCGTCGTGTGGTCGCCGCTGGGCTGGGGGCGTCTCACCGGCAAGATCCGCCGCGGCCAGCCTTGGCCCAAGCAAAGCCGCCTGCATGGCACTGTGGGCTCCGGTCCCCAGATGGAAGACGATTATCTCTACCAAGTGGTAGATGCGCTGGATGCGGTCGCGGGCGAGACCGGTAAGACCGTGCCCCAGATCGCGCTGAACTGGCTGCTGCAACGGCCGTCCGTGGCGACGGTGGTGGTCGGGGCTCGCAATGAGGAGCAGCTTCGCGCCAATCTGGGGGCGGTGGGCTGGAGCCTGACGCCCCAGCAGATAGCAAACCTCGACGCGGCCAGCGAACGGCCCAAGACCTATCCCTATTGGCACCAGGCCCAGTTCGCGGAACGCAATCCCTTCCCGACTTAGCCGCGCGACCTAGCCCCCCAAGGCGCGGGTCACGGCGCGTTGCAGCCGCCGCCATTCATCCGTCAGCTCGAACAAGCGGCGGACCCCCTTGGAGGTGAGGGCGTAGTAGACCCGGGTGCGCCCATTGGCCGGCCGCCGCTGGGTCTTGAGCACGCCGTCTTGTTCCAGGCCATGCAGCAGGGGATAGACCACGCCTTCCTTCAAAGACACGGTTTGGCCGGTGGCATCGCCAATCGCAGCCACGATCTCATAGCCATACATCTCCTCTCGCTCCCTCAGGAGGTTGAGGATCAGAAGCTCCGGTACGCCGGTCATGAAGGGCGGGTTGGGCATATCGGTGCTATATACTTATTATGAATATGTATAAAATACATAGCTACGATAGGTATATATAATAATCACGGTATTTCAAATGCTTGAGTTCTTTGTCAGGCGCCAAAACAGAACGGCCCGGCGAGTGCGTGAGACGGATGGGTAGATCGGTTCTGGCTGCTTCTTTGGGGAAATAGTTGAGACGGTTGCCCAAAGGCGGGGCTTGAAAGATGCGCCGCGGGGCGGCTATTTGGCCCGCTCATTTTCCAGAAGATCAGCAGCCATGGCCGGTCACAGTCAGTTCAAGAACATCATGTTCCGCAAGGGACGCCAGGATAAGGAGCGCTCCAAGCTCTTCTCCAAGCTCGCCCGCGAAATCACCGTCGCCGCCAAGGCGGGGCTGCCGGACCCGGCCCACAATCCAAGGCTACGCACCGCGATCCTGGCCGCCAAGGCCGAGTCCATGCCCAAGGACAATATCGAGCGCGCCATCAAGAAGGCGGTGGGCGGCGACGCGGAGAATTATGACGAGATCCGCTATGAAGGCCGCGGCCCGGGCGGTGTTGCCATCATCGTCGAGGCCATGACCGACAATCGCAACCGCACGTCCGCCGATGTGCGCTCCACCTTCGCCAAATATGGCGGAGCGATGGGCGAAACCGGCTCGGTCACCTTCCTATTCGATCATGTCGGCGTCATCGCCTATCCCAAAGCCAAAGGCAGCGAGGACCAGATGCTGGAAATCGCGCTGGAAACCGGCGCCGACGAATGCCTGTCGGGCGAGGAGACACATGAATTCATCACCTCGCCAGAGGATTTCGCATCGGTGCGCGAGGCGTTGGAAGCCAAGCTGGGCGCGCCTCAGTCCGCCGCCATCACCTGGCGGCCGCAGAACATGGTAGCGGTCAATGACGACGCCGGCGAAAGCTTGATCAAGATGATCGAGATCCTGGACGATCACGACGACGTCCAGAATGTATACGGCAATTACGAGCTATCGGACGCGCTTATGGCGAAGCTGGCTGGCTAGGCCGCTCGGCGGGCCTTACCCCAATACCCGCGATAAAAGCGATCCAGCCGGGCATAAAAATCGGTCTCGATCTCCGCCAGCCTTCCATCTCGGCTGGCTGCCGCATTGGTCATCAGTCCGGCCAATGTCTCAGCCGGAAAATCGGACAGAGCTTGGGTGAACAACGCCGTCTGCCAGGCATCATCCACCAGCCGGCCATAAGCGCGGCGCACGCTGTGG
The DNA here is from genome assembly GCA_035605955.1 of Rhizomicrobium sp. Lineage (GTDB taxonomy): Bacteria > Pseudomonadota > Alphaproteobacteria > Micropepsales > Micropepsaceae > Rhizomicrobium. The sequence goes on along the minus strand of DATNGI010000086.1, from coordinate 14,335 downwards.
GTGGCTTCGCCTGGTCTTGTGTCAGCTCGCCAACCGGCAAGATCGTCATAAGGATTGGCAAGTTTAAGCGTTTCGGGCCGCGACCAATCCGCGTCCTGGTTCACATTGTTGGCGTAGAAGCGCAGATCATGGGGCGCGCCGCTATCGACATGGAACTGGCTGTAAAGGATCCAGGCATGGGCGATCAGCACATGCCAGAAGAAGCCATCATCCAGCATCTCCGCCACCAGTTTCATGCGATACCAAAGATCGTTCACGAAGAAATCATAGTGGCGCAGATAGCCATCGAAGAGCGGCCAGCGCTCGCGGAAGATCTTGGCGAAGCGCACCACATGGGCATAGGAGCCGCAATTGTTCGTGCCCAACATCGCATGATCGGCACCGTCGAGCGGCGTCACCAGCTTCTTGATGTCGCGCAGCGTGCCCATGAACGCGGCGTCCTCGTAAAAGAAAGGCTGGTTGGAGTCGGCCCAGGGAATCCAAATCTTATGGGCCAGAACCGGTGCGGGCATCTCGATGCCATTGGGCGCGGTGATGGAGACGGGAGCGCAGAGCCGGTCGAAATTGGTGATCTTGTCGCGCAGCAACCGGGTGGAGGCGATGAAATCGGGCCGGTATTTCAGGACCAGTGCATCTTCGTCCTGCAGCAGGCTTAAGCCAGCCTCCAAATTTTTCACCTGATAGACCACCCCGCGCTGGTTGCCGTTGCCGGTAACGTCGGGCTGAGGCACGCGCGTGAGCTTGATGTCGCCCATCAATGCCAGCGGCGCCAGCCAGGCATCCAGTTCCGCACTGTCCCAGGTGACGTAGTGGATATGCCGGATCACACCGTCGAAGCGCAATTTCCGCAACGGCGCCAGGCTTTGCTCCAGCACCAGCGGCGATTTGACGAAGCCGGTGACGAGCGCGTCAGCAGGCCTCATGACGCTTTCTCCAGCAGATGGGCGATACGCTTGCAGATGAAGGCGATTGTGTCCGGGTCTTTGGCGTAGGGAATGGCGCGGAGCAGCCCCAGCGCCGCCAGTTGCGGCAAGCGTTCCAGCAGCACGGTGTCGGTGCGCGCCGCCAGCGCGCGAAAAGCTCGGCCTAAGGGTTCCATTTTCTGAATCGCATTGACGCGCTGGGCCTGCGGGACCTGCGGCGCATAGAGCCGGCGCAAGCACCAGTGACCCTCGATGTCCTGGAACAGCTTGCCGAAATCCAGCCAATAGGATGACACCCACGCCTCGTCGCAATCGATGAAGGCGACCGTCTTGGCGGTGGTGATCAGCATATTCTCCAAGGTGAGATCGCCATGACAGGGCGATTCCGGAATGCCACGCCAGTTCAAGGCCGAAAGCCGGGCCGCGGCCTGGCGCACATCGCCGGACGCTTCCTGCGCGATCGCCCGGATCTTGTTCTGGAAAAAATGCGGGGCGAGGGGCAGGCCGGCAGCAGGCGCGAACAGCCACATCATGCGCTCGACCGATTTCACCACAGTGCCTGGATCGAAGATCGCGGCCTTGCTGACAGCGTCGGCCAGGCTGCGGCCTGGAAGATATTGCATGTCGAATTCGGCGCAGCCTTCCTTGTTCACGCGCTCTGCCAGCACGCGGGGGAACGGCAGGCCCAGCATGAAGAGACGGCGCTGCTTTTCCGATTGCGCTTGCAGACGGTCATTGGCGTGCGGCGCCGCCGCGGTCTTGCGCACCAGTTTGGCATCGGGATGGAATTCGACCCGCGCTCCCGAATGGCCTTGAAAGACATAAGCGGGCGCGGCAACAGGCGCCGCGACAGACGCCGTGAGGGGCGCTGTGACCGGCACCGCGATGACCGGCCTGCGCTTGAGGGCCCCTCTCACAGCCAGTCTTTCATATACTCCGCCAGCGAGGGGCTGTTGCGCTCGGTCGAGATGGCGACCGCCGACGGATAGGGATTGGACGGAGCGTGGTCGTTGATAAGAAAGCGGCGGCCGTGGCGGCAATCCATCACAATGGCATGGGGCTCAAGGCCCAGCTGACGCAGCGCGTTTTCCGTCTTGGCGCGGTAGCGTTCGGGCCTGGCGGTCATGAATATGATCTGGGCGCCCTGCTCCTGATAGGCGCGCAAAGCCGCGACATTGCCGTCGATCGGCACATCCAAATCATCCCAGAAAGGCGCGAAATAGCGGCTGTGATTTTCGAATACCACGCCATCCAGATCGGTGACGATGGTGCCGCGCGGCCGTACATGCCGCCGCCAATCGTCCAGCGTGCCGACATCGATCAGGCCTTCCACGAATAGCGGCGCGATCGCCATGCCGTCCGCGATGGCGCGGTTCATCACATGGGAGACGAAGAGTTCGCCGGTTTCCGTCGCCGCCTTGGTGGCGTGGAAGGCTTCCAGATAAGCCGCCGCGTCCGAGAAACCATAGAGCCCCACGCTGACGAAATTCGAAGCCAGGCTTTTCTCGATCATCTCCACCACGAGATTATTCTCGTTGATGACGGCAAAGCTTTTGGCGCCCACATTGCTCATATGCGGATTCCGGCGGATATCGCTCAGGGCGACAAAGCCCGTTTCCGGCAGAGCCGCGGCGTCGAAGAAAGAGTCGGCGTCCTTGATGGCGAAAGCGCCCTCGACCCGCGAGCCCATGATCATTTCCGCCACCGTGTCGGCAGGCCCACGTGTGTCGAAGGCCAGCACTTGCACTTCGACCGAAGGACCGAAGACACGCTTCAGCAGGGCGTCGGTCTGGTAGCGCGCCTCATGCTCGGCCCTGACCGCCACCACGACTCGGTCATAGGCGTCGGCGGGCAGGCTGGCGGCGGCGCGCGCCAAGGCCAGTTCGCCGTCGGGCAGGGTGAGCATCCATTTGGGGCGGACCCCGGGATAGCGGGAGGATTTGCCCGCGCAGGGCAGAAGCAGGGTGCGGCGCATGGGACGACCGGATTTGGCTCGGCCAGGAGCCTAGGGCAGCGTGGTTAAACCGGCGTTAGCCGTAACCGCCCCTCCGGCCACCGGCGCGCCGGGGCCATAGCCGGGCTTTTGCTGTTTTTCAGGCTTTTGCTGGATTGAAGCATGCGAACGGAACGGGCACAAAGGCGGCGATGGCTGGCGTCGCGATTCGTATTCTTGGCCTCGATCCCGGGCTCAGCGCTATGGGCTGGGGCGTGATCGCGCTGGAAGGCACCAGGCTTTCCCACCTCGGCCATGGCGTGATCGTCACCAAGCCGGCGGCGGGTCTGGGCCTCAGACTGATGACCCTGCACCGGGAATTGAGCGAGGTGATCGCCCGGCTTTCGCCCCAGGCGATCGCCGTGGAACAGGCTTTTGTGGCGCGCGATCCTTCCGCCGCCTTGAAGCTGGGCCATGCCCGCGCCGTGGCGCTCTTGGCCGCGGCCCAGGCCGGGCTCGAGATCGCGGAATATTCCCCCAACCACATCAAGAAATGCGTGGTGGGCGCGGGCCATGCCGGCAAGGAGCAAGTGCAGTTCATGGTCAAGCGGCTGTTGCCGGCCTGTGGCGTGCGGCAAGCCGATGCGGCGGATGCGCTGGCGGCTGCGATCACCCACGCGCATCTTTCAGGCCACCGCGCCAAACTGATGGCGGCGATGCGATGATCGGTAAGCTCGCATGATTGGTAAGCTCACATGATTGGTAAGCTCACTGGCACGGTGGACAGCATCATCGACGATGCCGTGATCTTGGATGTGGGCGGCGTGGGTTATCTGGTGCACTGCCCGGCCTCGACCTTGTCGCGGCTTTCGGTTGGCGCGCATGTGAGCTTGATGATCGAGATGAAAGTGAGCGAGGACGCCATCCGTCTCTACGGTTTTGCCAGCGCCGAAGAACGCGAATGGTTCCGCCTGTTGCAGACGGTGCAGAATGTGGGCGCGAAGGTGGCGCTGTCGGTGCTCTCCACCTTGAGCGCGCGCGATCTGCAGCGGGCGCTGGCGCTTTCGGACAAGGCGATGATAGGGCGTGCGCCCGGGGTCGGTCCCAAGCTGGCGCTGCGCATCACCACGGAACTCAAAGACAAAGCGCCCGCCATGATGCTGCGTGGCGAAGCCGATCATCATGCGCCGGCCTCTGCGCCGCGCGGTCCCGCCGCCGATGCGGTGGCGGCGCTCACCAAGCTGGGCTATTCCGAAGGTCAGGCGGCGGAAGCGGTGGCGCGCGCGGGAAGCGATCTCGGCGAAGATGCCGAGACCGGAGCGCTGATCCGCGAAGCGTTGCGCGGAATGGGACGTTAAATGGTCAAGGCGTTGAAGACCGAAGAGGGACGCGTCACCACGCCCGAGCGCACCGAGGACGATACGCTGGAATCCTCGCTGCGCCCCAAAACGCTGGCCGATTTTGTGGGCCAGCAACAGGCGCGCGAGAATTTGAAAGTCTTCATCGAAGCGGCCAAGGCACGCGGCGAAGCGCTCGATCATGTGTTGTTCTCAGGGCCACCAGGTTTGGGCAAGACCACCTTGGCCCAGATCGTGGCGCGAGAATTGGGGGTGAATTTTCGCTCCACCTCCGGGCCGGTCCTCGCCAAGGCGGGCGATCTCGCCGCCATTCTCACCAATCTCGAACCGCGCGATGTTCTGTTCATCGACGAAATCCATCGCCTCAATCCGGCGGTGGAGGAAATCCTTTATCCCGCGATGGAGGATTTCGAACTGGATCTGGTGATCGGCGAGGGGCCGTCGGCGCGTTCGGTGAAGATTCAGCTGGCGCCTTTCACCCTGGTGGGCGCGACCACACGCTCAGGTCTGATCACCACGCCCTTGCGCGACCGTTTCGGCATTCCGGTGCGGCTCAATTTCTATAACGCCGACGAACTCTGCTCCATCGTGGCGCGCGGCGCGCGCGTGTTGGGCTTCGAGTTGACGCAAGAAGGCGCGCGCGAGATCGCAGGGCGGGCGCGGGGCACGCCCCGCATCGCCGGACGCCTTTTGAAGCGGGTGCGCGATTTCGCGTCCGTGAGCAAGCGTGCCAAGGACAAAAATGTCAGCGTGGATGCGAAGATCGCCGATGCGGCGCTCACAAGGCTGGAAGTCGATGCCAAAGGGTTGGATGGTTTCGACCGGCGCTATCTTTCCTTGATCGCGGAGAATTTCGGCGGCGGTCCGGTCGGGATCGAGACCATCGCCGCCGCGCTGGGCGAAGCGCGCGACGCCATCGAGGAGATCGTGGAGCCTTATCTGATGCAGCAAGGCTTCGTGCAGCGCACCCCGCGCGGGCGGCTTCTTACCAGCCAGGCCTATGGTCATTTGGGCCTGGCCCCGCCGCCCCGCGATCCCACCCAGATCGGCTTGTTCAACGGCGAGGATGAGGCTTGATGGTGCCGGTGCTGGAAACCGAGCGCCTGATCCTGCGCGGGCACCGGCTGGAAGATTTTCCCGCCTATGCCGCGATGTGGAGCGATCCGGTGTTCCTGCGCCATGTGGGACCGGCGCGGAGCGAGGAAGAAGCTTGGACCCGCTTTCTTTTCCGCATCGGCAGTTGGGCGCTGATGGGCTACGGGCTTTGGGCGGTGGAAGAAAAAAAAGGGGGCGCCTATATCGGCGATGCGGGTTTCATGCGCACGCGGCGGGGCCTTCCCATCGCTTTTGGCGATTTGCCGGAAGGCGGCTGGACGTTCACACCTTCCGCCCACGGCAAGGGCTATGGTCGCGAGGCCGTCACGGCGGCTATGGCTTGGGCCGATCGGCATCTGGAGGCCCCGCGCACCTGGTGCCTGATCAATGCCGAGAACGAATTTTCGCTCAAGATCGCGGCGCGCCTGGGCTATCGCGAGGCGGCGCAGGTGACGTTGCGCGACGCGCCCGCGCTGGTCCTCACCCGGGAGCGGCCATGAGTGTCGCCGGGCTCGGTCACTTTGACGGCAAGATTCATGTCCTGCCGATCCGGGTCTATTACGAGGACACCGATCTCTCGGGTGTCGTCTATCACGCTAACTATCTGCGCTATATGGAGCGCGCCCGTACCGAGTTCTTCCGCCTGGCGGGGGTCACGAAGATGGCTGATCTGGACAGCGAGGAGCCTACCGCCTGGGCGATCCGCGAAGTCCATGCGCGCTATCATCGCCCGGCGCGGGTAGACGATCCCCTGATCGTCAAAACCGAACTTACCGCCATCTCCGGCGCGCGCATTGCAGCCACACAGAGGATCTACGCACGCGACATTTTGCTGATGGAAGGCCGGATCGAAGCCTGCATCATCACGTTAACGGGAAAGCCACGCAGGCTGCCCCAAACGCTGCGGCATTTGTTGACACCTTTTCTCGTAGAAACAGATACTTGACGGTGATTCGGGAACAGGCCGCCCTACTTCGGCCCATTTTGAATGCGCATTTGCGCGGACCGCGCACGCGCGAACAAGGTTGCCCCCATGCTGTTGAAGCGCGTACTCGCTCCTGTCCTTTTTGTCATCATCGCGTGTATGGCGCATCCCGCGATGGCGCAGCGCGGGCCCTCCGCGGCGCCGACCGGTCAACCCGCGACCGTGCAAGAGCTGGGCGCGCCTGAAGCGGCCCCCACCGCCAATGTCGACACCAGCGGCCTGGCGCAGATCGCGGGCGGCGGCAATTTCTCGATCGTAGAATCTTTTCTGCGCGCCGACATCGTGGTCAAGACGGTGATGGTGCTGCTGCTTTTGGCCTCGCTCTGGTCCTGGGCGATCATCATCAACAAATGGCTCGCGTTGGGCAGCCTGAAACGCAAAGCGGCGAAATTCGAAAAGACTTTCTGGTCGGGCCAATCGCTGGACGAACTCTATCAACAATTCGCAGCCAGGAACGATCATCCCATGGCTGCGATGTTCGTGGCGGCGTTGCGCGAATGGCGCCGCGCCTTTGAAGGCGGCGCGCCCAAGGAAAGCCAAGTCGCCGGCATCAAGGAACGCATCGAGAAAGCGATGAATGTCACTATCATGCGCGAGACCGACGGCATCGAGCGGCAATTGGGCTTTCTGGCCACGGTGGGATCGGTTGCGCCCTTTATCGGCCTGTTCGGCACGGTGTGGGGCATCATGAACAGCTTCACCGCTATCGCCGCGCGCCATGACACCACCTTGGCGGTGGTGGCGCCGGGTATCGCCGAAGCCTTGTTCGCGACCGCCATGGGCCTGTTTGCGGCGGTGCCGGCGGTGATCTTCTACAATCGCTTCATCAACGAGATCAGCCGCTACGCCAACCGGCTCGACGCCTTCGCCGAGGAATTCTCCGCCATCCTGTCGCGCCAGCTGGAGGAAAAGGTCCGCTGATGCCGACAATCATGCATCACGTCGGATCGCGGGGGAAACGCAAGCGCAGCCCCGCCATGTCCGAGATCAACGTCACGCCTTTCGTTGACGTGATGCTGGTGCTTCTTATTGTGTTCATGGTGACGGCGCCGCTTTTGACCGTGGGCGTGCCCGTCGATCTTCCCAAGACCCGCGCGCCGGCCTTGGGCCAGGACAAGGAGCCTTTGTCGGTCACGGTTTCGAAAGATGGAAAGATCTATCTGCAAAAAGAAGTCGTCGCGGAGGACGCGCTGGTGCCCAAGCTGCAGGCGATCTCACAGAACGGCTATGACCAGCGCATCTTTGTGCGCGGGGACAAGACCGTGGATTACGGCCGGGTGATGGTGGTGATGGGCCTGTTGGCAAGCGCGGGGTTCACCCATATCGGACTGGTTACTGATGTTGCAAAGCCGAAGCCAGACCAGCAGCACTAGGCGGCTGTTGCCGCAGCGCCCGCTTGAGCCGACCACGGCCCATGGACCGCGCGCGGGCTTGGTCGTGTCCGTCTTGCTGCACGCTGCCTTGATCGGCGCCACCTATTTCACTTGGGCGCGAATGCTGGAAGCGAGCCCAGAGACGCATTCCGTCCCCGTCGATCTCATCACCGTGACGGAGCAGACCAACGTCGCGGCCATGGCGCCGCCACCCCCGCCCACGCCGCCAAAGATCGAGATCCCGCAACCCACCATCGAAGTGCCGCCACCCCCGCTCATGGATGTCGAACCGGCGCCGGAACCGCCGATGCCGGATATCAAGATCCAGGAAGAGCCGAAGAAGGCGGAAGACCAGCCCAAGCCGCCGCCCGATAAGCCCAAGCCAAAGCAGAACAGCCAGGATTTCGCGGCGCTGCTGAACAAGCTCGCCGCCACGCCCAAGACCCCGCCCAATGCCAAGACGGGGCCGCGCGTGGTGCAGGGCATCGGTCAGGCCAACGCCATGACCGCCGATCTCGCGGATGCGCTGAAAAGCCAGATCTATCAGTGCTGGAGCCCGCCGGTGGGCGCTCCCAATGCCAGCGACCTGGTGGTGGATTTCGATTTGGTGCTCAATCAGGACGGCACACCGGGCAGCGCCACGTCCAGCGCGTTGTCGTCGGGCAATCCTTACACCCGCGCCGCCGCCGAGGCCGCCCGCCGCGCCATCTTCCAGTGCCAGCCTTATAAGCTGCCGCCGGATCGCTACAGCCAGTGGCGTGAGATCAGCCCTCTCAGGTTCGATCCGCGCCAGATGATGAATCAATGACGCCCAAAAAAGGTCCGCTTCGGGAACGAGGTTGCCGCAAATGTCTTTGGAGAATGGCATGAGGAAATTGCTTCTCGGCTTTGGTTTGGTTCTGGCCGCGCTTCTGCCCTTGCCGGCGGAGGCGGCGCTGCAGGTCGACGTGACCCAGGCCAACATCCAGCCCCTGCCGATCGCGATTTCCGACCTAGCCTCGGGTGATCCTGCCCAGGCACAGGTAGCGGCCCAAATCGCCTCCGTGATCCGTGCCGATCTCGACCGTTCCGGCCTGTTCAAATCCATCGATCCGCGCGCTTTTGTCGAGCACCTCAGCAACATCAATGTCGCGCCCACCTATGCCAGTTGGCGCGCCATCAATGCGCAAGCCCTGGTGCCACTGCAGGTGGTCCAGCGGCCGGACGGACAGCTAAGCGCGCAATTCCGGCTGTGGGACGTATTCGGCGGGAATCAGATGGGTGAAGGCATGGCCTTCACCGCTTCGACCAGTGACTGGCGGCGCATCGCGCACAAAATTTCGGATGAGATCTATAAGCGGGTCACCGGCGAGACAGGCTATTTCGACACCCGCATCGTCTTCATTTCCGAATCCGGGCCCGCTACCAAGCGGGTAAAGCGGTTGGCCATCATGGATGAGGATGGCTTCAATCCCAACTTCCTCACCCACGGCGACTATCTGGTGTTGACACCGCGCTTCAATCCCGCGGCCGGCTCCCAGGTGATTGCCTACATGTCCTACATCTCCACCAAGCCGCATGTGTATCTCTTCGATATCGACACGGGCCGGCAGGAAGAGCTTGGCAACTTCCCCAACATGACCTTCTCGCCCCGTTTCTCGCCCGACGGCAGTCGCGTGGCGCTGACCTTGGAGAATGGCGGTAATTCCGACATCTATGTCATGGAGTTGCGCTCGCGCACCGTCCAGCGTCTCACCACCGATCCGGCGATCGACAGCGCACCCTCTTTCTCGCCGGACGGCCGCCAGATCGCGTTCGAATCCGATCGCGGCGGCTCCAAGCAGATCTATGTGATGAACGCCGACGGTTCCGGCCAGCATCGCATCAGCTTCGGCGCGGGCGAGAACGGCACGCCGGTCTGGAGCCCACGGGGCGATCTCATCGCCTTCACCAAACAGCAGGGCGCCCATTTCACCATCGGCGTGATGCGTGCCGATGGCAGCGGCGAACGCATGCTCACCAACGCCTATCACGACGAAGGCCCCACTTGGGCGCCCAATGGCCGTGTGCTGATGTTCAGCCGGGAGGCGTCCAACAATCGCGGCTCGCAGATCTGGTCGGTGGACGTCACCGGCAGGAACGAACAACGGGTGATGACACCCGGCGATGCCTCGGACCCGGCCTGGTCGCCACTGATCCAATAATGCTTATGGCGTAAACATTATGGGCTTCCGGTTAGGGAAGCTTGGAAATTGAACAAAAATTCGCTTGCCCCGATGGGTTCCCCCGTGGGGAAATGCAGGTGATTCGAAAGTTCCTGCGGTCAAAATTTTGGCTCTTTTTACCGCTTTGTACGTTTCGCCATCGGGGCTTTGTAACAGAAGCGCCACCCGCCGCCGCCTTCACTTTCTCGGGAGACCCATTGCTATGATGAAATTTTCCAGCACGTTGAAATTTGCCGCTTTGTCGGCCGCGTTGCTGCTCGCTGCCTGCACCCACAAACAGGAAGCCGCCAACACCGCTCCGCCGCCCGCGCCGCCCCCGCCGCAGGCCGCGCCCGCGCCTGTCACGTCCAGCATCATGCCGGGCAGTGCCCAGGACTTCAAAGTCAATGTCGGCGACACGGTTCATTTCGCCTTGAACCAGTACAATATCGAAGGCAACGACCAGGCCACGCTGGCCAAGCAGGCTGCATGGCTCGGGCGTTATCCGTCCGTCCGCCTGACGATCGAAGGCCATTGCGACGAACGCGGCACCCGCGAATATAATCTGGCGCTGGGTGCGCGCCGCGCCAATGCGGTGAAGGAAGCGCTGGTCGCCCAGGGCGTCGCCGCCGGCCGTCTGGAAACCGTCTCCTACGGCAAGGAGCGTCCGATTTGCACCGAATCCGGCGAGGATTGCTGGTCGCAGAACCGTCGCGGCGTCAGCGTCATCACGGGTGGCGCGAACTCGTGATCGCCGATTAAAGTCGATAAAGGGCGCGAGTGGTCGCACTCGCGCCCTTTTTCTTTGCCAGCTTGACTTGCGCGTTCCTTTGAAGGACCGGCCATGAATACCAGAACTGCTTTTTTCACCCTTGGCCTGATGCTGTCGGCGGCCGCCATCACTGCACCCGCCGCCCATGCCCAGCTTTTCGGCGAAAGCGACGAGGAGAAGGCGGCGCGCCAGGCACATGAAGACGGCCAGGACAACCAGATCAACCAGCTTGGCGGTCGCGTGCAGCAGTTGGAGGATCGGGTCAGGGGCCTGACCCAAAGCCTCTCCAGCGCCACCGGCACCAATGAAGAATTGGCGCATCAGATCCAGGAACTGCGCCAGAAGATCGATGCGCAGCAGAAGGACTTCGCCTATCGTCTCTGCATGGTATCGGCGCAGCAGCTGGGCGCGGACGCCAGCGAGCAGGGCCTGAATTGTGGCGCCGTCGGTGCCACGCCGGCGCCGGCCGCGGGCAATTTCCAGACCTATCAACCCGGCACGCCCCTGCCGCCCATCGGCGGCGACAATCAGGCTGGTCCGCCGCCGCCATCGTCCGGCGCGCAGCAATTCGGCCGTCCGCCGGGAACGCTGGGCACTCTACCAAGCGGTCCAGGCGGCAATGGCGCGATGAATGGTGCGCCGCCGCGTGTGGCTTCGGCGGCGCCGGCGCGCGCCGGCGACCAGTTCAATGTCGCTATGAATCTGCTGGCCAAGGCGCAATATGCCGAGGCCAGCGCAGCGTTCCGCAGCTATGCCGACGCCAATCCCGACGACAATGACCTGTCGGCGCAAGCGATCTACTGGATCGGCGATATCGCCTATGTGCAGCACAATTATCCCAGCGCCACGCAAGCCTTCGCCGAACAGATCAAGAAATATCCCAACTCTTCGCGCAGTCCCGACAGTATGCTGAAGCTGGGCCAGGCGTTGATCGCACAAGGCCAGACCAGTGGAGGATGCACCACCCTTGGCGCGCTCAAAACCAGATATCCAAAAGCGCCCGCGGAAACCCTCGCTGCGGCCGCCAGCGCGCGCAAAGCCGCCTGCCGCTGAAGCGGTTCCAGGAAAAGTGTGCAGCGGTTTTCCGTCCGGAACCGCGAGAAAACAAAAAGTTAGCACCAAGCGGGACGAACTTCTGGCGAAAGCCTTTGCCGAGGCGATGGAGGCCATGGCTGCGCCTTGGCCTGGCGCGGTGGCGCTCTCAGGCGGCGGCGATTCCCTCGGCCTGATGCATCTTCTGGCGAACTGGGCGAAGGCGCGGGGCCTTGAGCCGCCTGTGGCGCTGATTGTGGACCATGCCTTGCGTGACGGCTCGGCAAGGGAAGCCAAACGCGCGGCCGCGTTCGCCCGCAAGGCGGGGCTTTCCGCCCATATCCTCACGCGCAAAGGTGCGATCCCGAAATCCGGCATCGAAGCGGCGGCGCGCGACGCCCGGTATGGCTTGATGGGCGCCTGGCTGAAGAAGCAAGGCATCGCCACGCTTTATGTCGGCCACACCTTGGACGACCAAGCGGAAACATTTCTTCTGCGTCTGGGACGCGGCAGTGGGCTCGATGGGCTCTCGGCCATGCGGGCGCTGGCGCCGTTTCCAGTGGCGGGCTTCACCGACATCAATCTGGCGCGGCCGCTTCTTGCGATCGCGCGCGCCCGGCTGCGCGCCCACCTCAAAAGCATCCGTCAGGACTGGCTGGAAGATCCCATGAACAGCGAGACGCGCTTTGCGCGCAGCCGCATCCGCGGACTTATGCCCGCCCTAGAAGCCGCCGGACTTTCGGCCCAGCGCATCGCCGACGCGGCGGGGCACCTTTCGCGCGCGCGTGTGGCGCTGGAGCTGGCGACGGAAGCGGTGCTTGCCCGGGCCGCGCGCGCTGACGGCAACCGCGTGCTTCTGGACGCCAAGGCGCTTTTGGCCGCGCCGCGCGAAGTGGGACTGCGGGCGCTGGCAGCCGCCCTGATGGTGGTTTCTGGTGAACCTTACCGGCCTCGCTTCGAGGCGCTGGAACGGCTTTTTGACAGCATCGCCCGGGGGGAGCTGGGCAGGGGTGCGACCTTGCATGGCTGCCGCTTGTTTCCCGCGCCTCGGGCGGCACAGATTTTTGGAAGCCAAACACTGGTATTTACGAAAGAAAGTTCCAGGAAGGCCGCAAAAGCGCCTTAACCGAACCCCATTGTCCCGATTGCGGATAGGCCCCGAATTTCTTAACGTTTTGCTGGCTGGCAATACGCTAAAAAGCTCTTATCTAATAGGCGATCCGGGGCCGCCAGAGCGTAGCCCGGGCTTGGGCCTGTCGTGAAAGGACGCCGACCTTGAACAATTTGCGTAATTTGGGCCTGTGGATTCTGATCGCGGTCCTCCTGGTGTTCCTGTTCAATCTGTTCCAGGGCACGGGCACCCACGCCACCGCCAGCGCCATCAGCTACTCGAAATTCAATGAGCAGGTGGTGCAGAACCAGGTTCGCAAGGTCACCTTCCAGGGCGAGCAGGTCAAAGGCGAGCTGATTTCCGGCCAAGCCTTCACCACCACTGTGCCGGCCAATGACAGCACGCTGTGGCCGATGCTGAAGGCGCACAATGTCGATACCGCGGTGACCGCAGCCGATGAAGGCATGCCGTCTCTGGTTGGCATTTTCGTGAACTGGTTCCCCATGCTGCTTCTGATCGGCGTGTGGGTGTTCTTCCTGCGCCAGATGCAGTCGGGCGGCGGCAAGGCGATGGGCTTCGGTAAGTCGCGCGCCAAGCTTCTGACCGAGCGCCAGGGCCGCGTCACCTTTGAAGACGTGGCCGGCGTGGATGAGGCCAAGGACGATCTAAAAGAAATCGTGGACTTCCTGCGTGACCCGCAGAAATTCCAGCGCCTGGGCGGCCGCATTCCCAAGGGCGTGCTGCTGGTCGGCCCGCCTGGCACCGGCAAGACGCTTCTGGCGCGCGCCATCGCGGGCGAAGCTAACGTGCCATTCTTCACCATTTCCGGCTCGGACTTTGTGGAAATGTTCGTGGGCGTGGGCGCCTCCCGCGTGCGCGACATGTTCGAACAGGCCAAGAAGAATTCGCCCTGCATCGTCTTCATCGACGAAATCGATGCTGTCGGCCGCCATCGCGGCGCGGGCCTGGGCGGCGGCAATGACGAGCGCGAACAGACGCTCAACCAGTTGCTGGTGGAGATGGACGGTTTCGAGGCCAATGAAAGCGTGATCCTGATCGCAGCCACCAACCGGCCCGACGTGCTGGATCCGGCGCTGCTGCGCCCCGGCCGGTTCGACCGCCATGTGGTGGTGCCCAATCCTGACCTCGCCGGCCGCGAGAAGATCCTGCGCGTGCATTTGCGCAAAGTTCCGTTGGCCCCCGATGTCGATCCGCGCATCCTGGCGCGTGGCACCCCCGGTTTCTCCGGCGCCGACTTGGCCAATCTAGTCAACGAGGCCGCGCTCCTGGCTGCCCGCCGCGGCAAGCGCGTGGTGATGATGACCGAGCTGGAAGACGCCAAGGACAAGGTCATGATGGGCGCGGAACGGCGCTCCATGGCGATGAGCGACGAAGAGAAGAAGCTCACCGCCTTCCATGAAGGCGGCCATGCCATCGTGGCGCTCAACGTCATCGGCTCCGATCCCATTCACAAAGCCACCATCATTCCGCGTGGCCGCGCGTTGGGCATGGTGATGCGCCTGCCGGAACGCGATCAGCTTTCGCTCACCCGCCAGAAGATGCTGGCTGA
>DATNGI010000085.1:0-3448 GCA_035605955.1 Rhizomicrobium sp. | reverse complement strand
GCAGGTAATCGGAATCGAGGCGGATATTCTTGGCGATTGCAAACGGCACGCCTTTGATCGGTTGTTCACGGTTGACTATCATGACATGTGCGAACGTCCCCGAACCCTCCTTGACGAGCTGGGGACTTTTATCCGGGGCTGCAACATCGAGTTGCGCGACAGGTTGCAAGTGCCAGCCCATTTCAGCCGGCCGTCGAAGAACGGGGCCCGCTTGAATGAGGCGGCCATCAGAACGAAACTGGATGAAATCGCACAACAGATGCTGGCTTGCAGTCCGGCTTAGCCGCTCTTAAGGCTGCCGGTCATATGTGGCGCAGCCTATGCGGCACCCGCCCGGTTCTTCGCCAACTGTGCGTCCACCAGCTTGACCGTCTGGTCCAGCATGTCGGAATTCCGGCCCTGCGCGGCGGCGATCTTGGCGACCAGGCAATCCACCCGCTCGATATGCGCCGCCCCCGAAAACAGCGCACGCGCCGCCGATGATGGCTTGCCCAGATCTTCCGCCGCCTTGGCGTATTTCTCGAACGGCACCAGATCTTCCGGATCGGCGCCCAGTTTCTGGCAAAGCTGCGAGGCCCATTCATAGACGGATTTCGACTTGGCGATGTCGCCATGCACCGCATCGCGGATCGGGATCGGACCGTGGGCCGTGATGCAGCGGTAATTGCCCGTGATCAGCATCGGCCATTTTGCCAGGGGCACGAAGATCGAATCATGCACCTTCAGCTTCACCGGGATTTCGATGGAATCGAAGCGGGCTGCGTCGATCCCCGTCTCCAATTCGCGCAGCAACGAAGTCGGCGCGTCCTTGCTGAAACGTGCCGCCTTGAAGTTGGTCGGCAAGCCCACTTGCAGGACATTCTTGCCGTGCTCCGGCGGGCGGAAGGCTTGCGGATCGGGGCTGGCCAAGGTCACCAGCCCGGGCTCGAAGCCGTTCCATACCGCCGGATCGGTAAAGCATTTCGTCAAGGCATCGGTCTTCAGCCCGGGAATCCTCTGAAGATAGGTGAGAGGCGGCATGTTCATGATCGCCAGGCACGGCACGCGCGCGGTCGCGATGCGCCCCATCAATTCGCGCACGCCCTTGGTGCCGTACTGGCTTTCCTGCATGCCCAGCACGACCAAGTCATACCCCTCCGGATTCACGTCATCCGGCGCTGCGGCAGCAAGCTTTCCCGGCAAGCTCTTGGACGAAATATCGACCAGGCCTTCGCGCCCCTTGATGGGAAAACGGACCACGGTCCCTTCGCGATTGATCAGCGCGGCGGTCGATTCCGTGCAGACCAAGGTCACGGCGTGGCCCGCCATCAGCAATTTGGTGCCAAACAGCGAGCCGTAAGACGCGCCCAGGATCAATATTTTCCGCTGCACGCTTTGCCCCGTTCCGTTCAGATCGCGCCTTGCTGGCGCGCGGCATTGACCTCGTCGTCATTCATGCCCAGCACTTTGCGCAGGATTTCGTCGGTATGCTCGCCCAGCAAAGGCGAGCGACGCACATCGGCCGGTGAATCCGACAGCTTGATCGGATTGCCCACGGTCAGATACTGGCCCCGTTCGGGATGATCGACCGCCACCACTGTGCCCGTGTTGCGAAGGGCCGGCTCGTTCGCCAATTCCTTCATGGACAGGATGGGGCCACACGGCACGTTGAGCGGATTGAGGGTCGCCATGACCTCCATCTTGGTCATGGTCATGGTCCACTTCTCGATTTCCTCGAAAATCTGCTTCAGCCGGGGAAGGCGCGCCTGGGGCGTGTTGTAATCGGGATTCTCCAGCCAGTCGGCATGGCCGATCACCTTGGCCAGCGCCGGGAAGGCCTGCAATTGAGTGATCACATAGATGTAGGCGTCTGGATCGGTCTCCCATCCCTTGCAGCGCACGATCCAGCCAGGATGCCCACCGCCCGACGCATTACCGGCGCGCGGCACCGCCTCGCCGAATTTTCCGTTCGGGTATTGTGGATACTCCTTCAAGACGCCATGCGCCAGCCGCTGCTGGTCGCGCAGCTTCACGCGGCAGAGATTCAACACCGCATCCTGCATGGCGCATTCCACCCGCTGGCCGCGGCCGGTCTTCTCGCGGTGGAAAAGCGCGGCCAGAATGCCCACCACCAGGTGGATGCCGGTGCCGGAATCGCCGATCTGCGCGCCGGTCACCATGGGAAAGCCGTCGATCTCGCCCGTGGTCGAGGCCGCGCCGCCGGTGCATTGCGCCACGTTTTCATAGACCTTGCAGTCCTGGAATGGGCCCGCGCCGAAACCCTTGATCGAGGCATAGATCATGCGCGGGTTGATTTCCTGGATGCGCTTCCACGGAAAGCCCATGCGGTCGATCGCGCCGGGGGCGAAATTCTCGACCATCACGTCGCATGTCTCGATCAGCCTGGTGAAAATCTTCATGCCGGCTTCGGTCTTGGGATTCAGCGTGATGCTGCGCTTGCTGCCGTTCAGCATGGTGAAGTAGAGGCTGTCGACGCCTGGGATGTCGCGCAATTGGCCGCGGGTGGGATCGCCTTCACCCGGCTTTTCCACCTTGATCACGTCGGCCCCGAAATAAGCCAGAATCTGCGTCGCCGTCGGCCCGGACTGGACATGCGTCATGTCCAAAATCCGTACGCCCTCTAAAGCTTTTCCCATGATGCCCTCTTGCAGAACCAAATGATGGATCGCGTCGCCCACCTGCCGGCCGAATTGCCACCCGCTACGCTAACTTTTTGCCAAGCAGCTTGGCCTGTAGGGACCCTTCGCGCAACCGCGCGGCACGGCAGCCGGCGCATAGGAGTGGAGACTGTAAGTCGCAGCTCTAACGTCCGGAATCTTCTATGTTGCCAGCGCGGCAGGGGCGGGCGCTTGGCGCCGGGCATGGGCCGTTCGCATCGGCTTCAACGCCACGATCGCCAGAACGCCCGCGATCACATTGGCGATAGCTCCCACCCAGAAAACGGTGCTCCAGTCGCCCTTGGCGGCGATATAGGCCGTAAAAGGCACCAGCAGAGAGGCCGTGCCTTTGGCGGTGTACAGCAGACCGGCGTTGGTGGTGGCAAATTTCGGCCCATAGGCATCGGTGCAGGTCGCGGGGAACAGGCTATAGATCTCGCCCCAGGTGAGATAGATCGCGGCGGCGCAGATCACGAACAGGACGGGATCATGGCCATACCGCGCCAGGCTCCAGATCGATAACCCATTCAGCATGAAGGCGGCGAACATGGTCTCTTCCCGGCCGATCTTGTCGGAGATCCAGCCGAAAAGAGGCCGGCCCAGCCCGTTCAGGATATTGTCGATCACCGCTGCCACGGCCAGCACCGTGCCGCCAATGCCGATCAGATTGATGGGCACCTTGGCGACGCCGTAATCCGCCGCGATGGATGCGAATTGCGCCGTGACGATCAATCCGCCGGAAGCAACCGTGACGAACATCACATACAGCAGCCAGAACAAGGGCGTTTGCA
>DATNGI010000084.1:0-8191 GCA_035605955.1 Rhizomicrobium sp. | reverse complement strand
CCCGCCATGGGCATGAACCACGGCGACATCCTGGCCAAAAGCGCGGGCCTGAAGATCGGCGACCCTGCGGCGCTGCACCACCAGCGTGTCTTCCGAGGTTAGCACATCGAGATAGCGGGACAGGCCGCCCTGATAGCGGAGCGTGGCGATCCGATACGCGTTTTCACTTTCCGTCAGGGCAGTTTTGGCATCGGCCAGTTCCACGCCCAATTCGCGCTGGTTGGCCAACGCGTCGGCCACATCATGCAACGCCTGTGTAAGGGTCTTGTCATAATTGCCGACCGCTTCGTCATAGCGGGCGCGGGCATCGCGATAGCCGCCTTCGATCCGTCCGCCGTCGAAAATCGGCAATGAGACCGCGGGACCGATCTGGCCGATCTCGGAGGCCGGTGAAATCAGGTTGGCGATGCCAAGCGCCTGAAAGCCCAGATCGCCGTTGAGATTGATGTTGGGATAATAGGCGGCATGCGCCACCTTGATGCGGCTGGATGCAGCCTCGGCGCGCAATCTTGCCGCCACGATGTCCGGCCGCCGGCCGATCAGGTCCACGCCCAAAGTGGCGGGAACGCCGAATGGTTTAAGCTGCACATCGTGGGGAAGGGCGATGTCCAAGCCGCGGTCGGGACCTTTGCCCAACAAGGCCGCAAGCTGATTGCGCACCAATGCGATCTGGCCGTCGATCTGGTCGAGATCGGCCTTGGCGCCGGCTCTGCGCGAGCGCGCCTGGGAGAGTTCGCCCTCATTCTCGAGTTGCTGGGAGGCGCGCTGGCGCACCAGCTCGGCGCTTTGCTCGCGCTCCGAAAGCGATTCCTGGGCCGCGGCGCGGTCGGCCACCAGTTCCTCCAGACTGGCGTAAGCACTGGCGATGGCGGTGGAAAGCGTGAGCCGTGCCGCCGCCAGATCCACTTCAGCCGCGGCGGCATCGGAAGTGGCGGCCGCGAATTGGGCGCGATTGGCGCCGAAGAGATCAAGGTCATAGCTCGCATTGCCGGTGATCTGGCCCTGGTCGTGCCAGCCATGCGGCAGGAAGGACTGGAACTGCTTGGGAAAGCCCTGGTTGAGGCTTTGGCGCGCTTCGGAAACGGAGCCGTTGGCGGTGAGGCGAGGGTAAAGTGCGGCTCCCGATTGTTGGGCCGCGGCGTCGGCTTCTTTGACACGCGCCTCGGCAATGCGGATGTCGGGGCTGCCGCCGAGGCCTTCGCCGATCAAGGCATCGAGTTGAGTATCGCCATAGGCCGTCCACCAATCCGGCGCGGGCCAGTCCCTTTGGGGCGCGGCGAAGCTTTTCTGGCTGGCGAGGCTGGCTTCGGTCTTGGGCTGAGGCAGCGGGCCCAAATCCGGCGCACAGGCCGAAACAAGGCCCAACCCCAGGAAAGGCAATAAAAGGCCAGGCAGCAGAATTTTGCGGGTCATCGCGCGCCACCAAACTGTACCGTACGGTCAGAAAAAGATTGACCCCAATAGCCCCTTTTATTAGAAGGAGTCAAGGATAACTGTACGGTACGGTCATGAGTAGCTCCGCCGCGGTCGCCCGCCCCAAACCCGAGCGCGATGCAAAGCGCGAACACATCCTGAAAGTCGCCTACGCCGCCTTCCTCCGCGACGGCTATGCCGCCACCTCGATGTCCAGCATCGCCGCGCGGGTGGGCGGGTCCAAGGCCACGCTTTACAATTACTTCTCGTCCAAGGAGGAATTGTTCGCCGCCGTGATCGAGGAAAAGTGCCGCGACGCGATGAGCATGTTTCTCGACATCAATTGGGAGGCGACCGATTTCGACAAGCTTCTTACCCTCGTGGGCGAGCGGATGCTGCGCTTCTGGCTCAGGGACGACAATATCGCCACCTACCGGCTGATCACGGCGGAAAGCGCGCGCTTTCCCGAACTGGGGCGGCTTTTCTACAGGGGCGGGCGCCAGCGCGGCAAACAGATGCTGGGCGATTTTTTCCGATGGGCCCAAGAGTCGCGCCAGCTCCGGCGGGCCAAGCCGGAGGATATGGCCGCCTTGTTCGTCGAATTATGCCGGGGTGAATTGGTGTTGCTGAAACTATGGAACGTCCATCCCCGTCCCACGGAAAAAGAGATCAAGGCCACCATCGCCACGGCGGTCACGGTGTTCCTGGCCGCTTACGGGAACTGAGCGCGCCACTGTCGCCGATGCGATGACAAAAGATTTAGATGCTAGCCCAATGCGCACGATCGGCACGGCGTAAACGTCGCTGCGACGCTTTGGCTGGCGCGAATGGGGGAAATCGCCATCTTTCGACAAACATTCCTGTTAAGGGACGGGGCCTTCGACCAACCAACAGGACAACATCATCATGCGTATCAGTTTGAAAATCGCGGCACTGGCCTTGACGGGAAGTTTGGCGATGCTGGGGACGGCCTATGCGGCGGACGCGGACGGCTTCGACATCAATCAGGTTTCCGTCGCATATTCGGACGGCTATATGGGCACCGACCATCAGTTCCACGCCTGGGAGCATCGCGCCGACGCCGAGGAATTCCGCGCCAAGCATCTCGACCATTATCGTCCCTGGCGCCATGACGATCCGCATCACAAGGACGCCCAATAGGAACCTTTCCTTCGCTGGCTCTGGAGCCAGCCGGGTTTCAAAAACATCCCGATCCGGTTCGCCGGGTCGGGATGTTTCTTTCGGGGCCAGCGCCAGCAACTGCCGCGCGGCGGGGTGAAATGCCGGCATGGATTTTCGTTCCATGGCTTGCCGGCTTTTTGCCTTCGCGTTTTCGGGAATGGCAGGGGATAATTTGGCCGACCGGCTCGTTGGTTCTCCATGGCCTCACTTGCCGCCATCGGCTTGCGCCTACATTCCGGCTGGGCTTCCGCCGTGCTGATGGCGCAGGTTTCCGCCGGACCGCCCCGGCTGAGTGCGCGGCGGCGCATCATCCTGTGTGAACGGCCCCAGGCCAAGAAGCCCTACCACGCCGCCGAGAACATGGCATTGCGCGAGGCGGAAAGTTTCATCGCGAAGTGCCGCGCCGCCACCATCGCGCTCGCCGTGGAAGCGCTTGGGCAGTTGTGCGATGACGCCGGCGGGCGCAATCCGACAGGCATGGGGTTGGTCGCGTCTGCGGCGCGCGAACTTCCGCCGCTTTCCCGGCTGCTTCATTCGCATGCCCTCATTCACGCCGCCGAGGGCGCGTTCTATCGCGAGGCGATGATCGAGGCGGCAACCCGCCTGGGCATCAAGGCGCATGCCATCACCGGCGGTGCCGCCTGCGATGTCCTGGAGGGCGCGCGCGACTTGCGCGAGGCGCTGGAGCGAATCGGAAAAGCCGCGGGACCGCCTTGGACCGCCGATGAGAAATGCGCAAGCGTTGCCGCGCTCGGGCTTCTGCCCGGACCCGCGCGTGAATTCCATCTTGAAGCGCTGGACGCGGTGACACACTAAGGCGCCGTGCCTCGCAAATCCGATGTTGCGCCGCATCACATAAGGCGCGGAAGCCCGGCAGTCCTTTGTCCAAATCTGGCGAGCCTTTGTCCAAGTCTTGAATCTTCCCGCAAAACTTCTCTCCTGCTATGACAGGAAAAACGGGGGAAATGCATGCGCCGCGGTCTTTTGCCGGTTGTCGCCGGTCTTTGCGCCATTGCCGGAGCGTCTTCGGCCCAACCAAATCCCGCTCCGCAGCATGTGACCATCACGGTGCATGAAGGCACCTCGATGGCGGTTTCGGTTTCCCCCGACGGCAAGATGCTGGCGATGGACCTGCAAGGCAGCATCTATGTGCTGCCGGCCGGCGGCGGCGAAGCCCGGCGCGTTACCGACATTTTCAATGATGCGCGCCAGCCGCAATGGTCGCCGGACGGCAAGAACATCATCTTTTTCGGCTATCGCGCCGGCGGCTACGACCTCTGGGAAGTGGGGGTGGATGGCTCCAACCAGCATCAACTGACGGAGGGCACCTTCGACGACCGCGAGCCGGTTTTCAGCCATGACGGCACACGCATCGCCTTCTCCTCCGACCGTGGCGATCCCCTGGGCAGCGACAATAATATCTGGGTGCTGGACACAAGGAACGGCCAGCTCACCGAACTTACCAACAACCCGGCGGAAGACACGATGCCGGCCTGGTCGCCCGACGACAAGGAGATCGTCTTCATCTCCTCGCGCGACAATTACAAGAGCGCCTGGGCCGTCAATGTCGCGACCAAGGCCGAGCGCAAGGTTGCCAGCGTCAATGCCGGCAAGATCGATGCCGCCTCTTACGGTCCGAACGGACAGCTCATCTATGAATCCTCCAACGGCAACGACAGCCAGCTCAATCAGGACGGCAAGGCGCTTACCAGGAACGAAGTGGTCTTTCCCTTCCGTCCCAGCTGGGTTTCGGGCAACGAGTTCTTCTATACCGCCGATGGCCATATCAAACGCCGCACCCTGGGCGGCGCGGTCAAGGTGGTTCCTTTCTCCGCCACGCTGGAAGTGACTCAAGCGCCCGGCTATGCCCGCAAGAAGCGCGACTTCAACGACCAGACGCCGCGTCCGGTCCTGGGCATCGAGCGCCCCATTCTCTCGCCGGACGGAAAGCGGATCGCCTTCATCGCCATCGGCGACCTCTGGGTGGTGCCGGTGACGGGCGGCAAGCCGGAAAATCTCACCCATGATGCGTCATACGATCTCGATCCCACCTGGTCGCCGGACGGCCGGTTCCTGGCCTGGTCGTCGGACCGCGGCGGCGGGCTGCTCGAAATCTGGATCCGAGACATGCAGACCGGCCAGATGCGCCAACTCACGCATATCCCCACCCAGCCCACTTCGCTGCAATTCTAGCCCGACGGCAAGCGCATCGCCTTCGTCAATGTCGATGCGATGTGGCGCGGCGCGGGTGTGGCGGTGGCCGATGTGGCGACCGGCGAAGTGAAGCCGATCCACAAATCCATCTTCGCGCCCGGCACGCCGACCTGGTCGCCGGACGGCAAGCGCATCGCGCTGGCGATGGTGGCGCCCTATAACCGCAAATACCGCGAAGGCACCAACCAGGTGCTCACCATGTCGTCCACCGGCACGCCGGACAATCCGGACGAGAAATGGTTCGCGCCAGAGCCCAACATGTCGATCGACAGCCGCGGCTGGAGCGGCCCGGTCTGGTCGCCGGACGGCACCCATATGCTGGCGACCTATGAAGGCCAGTTGGCGATCTGGTCGGTCTCGCCTTTGACCGGCGAGCCGCAGGGACCGGTGCGCCATTTGACCGGCGAGATCGCCTACAATCCCAGTTGGGCCGCAGACAACCGCCATGTTCTCTATCAGTCGAACGACAAGCTGCGGGTGATGGACCTGGAGACCGGCGCCACCACAACTGTCCCGCTGGATCTGACCTATCAAGTCTATGTGCCCAAGACTCATCTGGTCGTCCATGTGGGCAAGCTGGTGGATGGCATTTCCAAAACCGCCCGGAATGACGTGGACATCGTGATCGACGGCAACCACATCACCAGCGTGGGGCCGCATGTGGCGGGCCGCGCCGGCACGATCGAGGCGCCCGACCTCACCGCCATGCCCGGCCTGATCGAGAATCACAGCCACCGCCAGAGCGATTTCGGCGAGCAGCAGGGCCGCGCCTTCCTCGCCTATGGCATCACGACGGTGCGCAATCCCGGCGATCTGCCCTATGAAGCGGTGGAAGACCGCGAGGCGGGTGATGCCGGCATCCGGCTGCAGCCCCGCATCTTCGATACCGGCCATCTGATGGAGTGGAAGCGGACCTATTACAAAATGGGTATCGCCATCTCGTCCAACGATCAGTTGAAGCGGGAGTTGGAACGCGGCCATATCCTGGGCTTCGATCTCTTCAAGTCTTACGTCCGCATGCCGGACATCCAGCAGAAGATGATCGTGGATTTCGCCCATTCGATCGGGGAACCCGTCGCCACCCACGAAATCTATCCCGCGGCCTTCGACGGCATGGACAGTGTCGAGCATACCGGCGCCACCAGCCGGCGCGGTTATTCGCCCAAGCAGACCTACAATCACGCCTATGAAGACGTGATCAAGATCATCGCTGCCGGGCACATGACCTGGACGCCCACCGTGTTCGGCGGCATGCGCGATCTTCTGGCGGCACATCCCGAGCTCAAGAACGATCCGCGCCTGGCGATGGATCCGCCCTGGCTCAGGAACGAGATCAAGAATTTCAACAACGTGATCGGCTCGTTCCTGCCCATGAAGGACACCGGCACCGGCAAGGCGGTGATGGATGCGCTCCATGCCGGCATCCATGTCACCGCCGGCACCGACGAGCCCGAAGGCATGTTCCTCCATGCCGAGCTCTTCTCCTATGTCCAGTTCGGCATGACGCCATATGAGGCACTCCGCACCGCCACCGTGAACTCGGCGGAGCTGAACGACCTCGACGCCGGCACCATCGAGCCCGGCAAGCTGGCCGACATCGTGCTGGTTCAGGGCAATCCCCTGGACGACATCGAGAATGCCAACAATGTGCGCCGCGTGATCTTCAACGGGCGCATGTTCAGCGAGGACGATCTGGTCTCTGGCAAGGCGAAGGACGCGCCTCGTCAGTAAGCGTCGCGCCCACGGATTCTGGTTCCCCCTTTCCGTGGGCGCGATCTTCTCAACCCCAGGGATTTTGGCTTCTGGCCAAAATCCCTGGGGTTGATTCTTTTATAACCCCCTCCGCCCTTCGCAACTTTGCTTTTGGCGCGACGGCTTACGCCTACGCGCCTGCAAGCGGTGGCTCACGGCCACCTCCCCCACCAGCACGCTTCGCGTGCGCGGGGGAGGCGGGTCACGACCAAGCTTTGGCAGCGCATGGTGTGTCTTGGCCGAGCTTTCTCCCCCCGCGTGGCAAAGCCACTGGCGGGGGGAGATGTCTTTGAGCGCTTGCGCGAAAAAGACAAAGGGGGGTCAGCTATTTGGCTTGGTGCGGAATTGGCGTGGCGATTGGCCCGTCGCCTTGGTGAAGAAGCGCGAGAAATAGGCGGGATCGTTGAAGCCCAGATAATAGGCGGTCTGGGCGATCGACAGCGTGGAATTGAGCAGCGCGCGCTGCGCTTCCAAGAGGATGCGTTGCTGGACCAGGTGATTGGGCGAGGTGCCGGTCACCATCATGCAGGCTTCGCGCAGCCGCGTCTGGGTGACGGAAAGCGCCCCGGCATATTCGGCCAGGGGTTTGTTCTCCCGGTAATGCTCCTCGATCAATTCGCGGAAGCGCGTCACCAGCGTGGTCGCCGCCTTGGGATGGGCGTTCTGGATGGCGCGCGACTGTTCCAGCGCGCGCACGCATTGCACCAGGATATTGAGAAGATGGGACTCCGCCGCCGCGGTATGGGCGATGCCGGCGCCAGAAAGCTCCTGCGCCAGGCGGGTAAGCGGCCAGGTGAGTTGCTCCGAAGCCAGCGGCACGATCACGGGCGCTGCGAACAGGGAGGCGAAATGCTGCTCGCGCGCCAAAAGACTGTCGAGATAGGCCGCGGTGATGGTGATGGCCGTGCCGCTGGCATGAGGGGTGAAATGAAACCCGTCGGCGTCGCCGGCCGGCACGATCAAGGCGCAGGGCGCGCGGAAATGCACGGCGCGGTTCTGGATCATGATGGTGCCGCCGCCGTTGGCGACATGGAAAATGTAATTGAGGTCGTCATCCACCGGCGCCCAGCAGCAAGCGGGACTGACCAACCCCAACGGCAAAAGAGGAAGGTGACGCTCGACGATGATCGGCTGAAACTTCGTATCCATGGCCAGACGCCCCCGCCGCGTCAGCTCAAGAAAAGTCCAACTTTATCCGGATTTTGTCCATCGTCAAAAGCGGACTGCCTGCATACCCTTTACATCACAACAAAAAGTCGGCCGCGATTCACCATCGGATTGTTGCGGCGCGACAAGAAACGTGTAGGGGAGAGTGTATGGCACGCATGCCATCATGCGCGGCGTCTCAGTTTTGCTCGCGCGATGAAAAGCGCGGTTTTTCAAGCCCTCCCTGCACTTCCTGCCATTGTCAGTTTCCGGAGTCACAACGCGTCCGCCCGTGATGCCGGGCAAAGTTCCATTGTTGAATCGAGGGGGTCATATGTTCCGTTCCGTGTCTCGTCCTTCCGGGGTTGCCCGCAAGCTGCTTCTTTCCGCTGCCGCCGTGCCGATGGCTTTGGCCTCGGCTGCCGTGGCGCAGACCGCGCCTGCCCAGACCCCCGAAACCGTGGTGGTCACCGGCTCGTTGATC
>DATNGI010000083.1:0-15513 GCA_035605955.1 Rhizomicrobium sp. | reverse complement strand
CTGGAGATTCACGCCGGCGCCGGCGGCACGGAAAGCCAGGATTGGGCCTCCATGGTGTTCCGCATGTACACGCGTTGGGCCGAGCAGCATGGCTACAGGCTGCAATTGATCGAAGAAAGCGAAGGCGAGGGGGCGGGGCTGAAATCGGCCACGTTGCTGGTCAAGGGCGACAACGCCTATGGCTGGCTCAAGACCGAAGCGGGCGTGCATCGGTTGGTGCGCATCTCGCCCTTCGATTCCAATGCGCGGCGACATACGTCCTTCTCAAGCGTCACGGTCTATCCGGTGATCGACCAGTCGATTGAGATCGATATTCCCGAAAAAGACGTCCGCATCGATGTCTATCGCGCGTCCGGCGCCGGCGGCCAGCACGTCAACAAGACCGAAAGCGCGGTGCGCATCACCCATATTCCCACCGGCATCGCGGTCGCCAGCCAGTCCGAACGCAGCCAGCATCAGAACCGAGCCATCTGTTGGGACATGCTGAAGTCGCGACTTTACGAAATCGAGTTGGAGAAGAAGAAGGCTGAGACCGGCGCGTTTGTCGGCGAGAAATCCGACATCGGCTGGGGCCACCAGATCCGCTCTTATGTGCTTCAGCCCTATCAGTTGGTAAAGGACCTACGCACCGGCGTAGAAAGCCGCACGCCTGCGGATGTGCTGGACGGGGATCTCGATCCCTTCATGGCCGCAGCCTTGGCGCAGGAGGTCGGTGGCAAACCGCGTGAAAAAGTCGAGGATCTCGAATAGCGCTTACGTCGCGCCCAAGGGCGCCAGCGTGGCGACACTCGCTTGGGGCGTCGAGGAGGCAATCGTAGTCACCGTCTGCTGAGGCCTGTGCACTCCGTCGCCCAGCGGATTGTCGGAGTGGCGGCAGCTGCCTTCGAAGAAGGCTCCATTTTCGACCGCAAAGCTCTCGTGCAGAATGTCGCCTTCGACATGGCAGGTGGACGCCAGCAGAACCTTGCGGGCATTGATGCGGCCGATCACCTTGCCGCGGATGGTGATGTCCTCGGCCCAGATCTCGCCATGAACTTCCGCCTTCTCGCCGACCACCAGGCCCGCGCTGCGCACATCGCCTTCGACGACGCCGTCGATCTGGATGTCGCCGCTGGTGCTGAAGGAGCCTGTGACGGTGAGATCGGCGCTGACGATGGAGGGCACGGAGCCGGTGCGAGCCGCGCGCTTGGGCTGGGCCGCGGCCTGACTATTGTTCGCCGGCACGAGCGTGCTTTCCTTGCCTTTGCTAGAGAACATGACGACCTGCCTCTATGAAGTTGGTTGGATTGCGCACCTGGTCTTCGTACCAAATCTCATAATGGACATGCGGTCCGGTGCTGCGCCCGGTCGATCCCATGCGTCCGATCGCGGCTCCCCGCTCGACCTGCATGCCGGCGCGTACAGTGATGCTGGAAAGGTGACCATAACGTGTATGAATCCCCAGCCCGTTGTCGATTTCGACCATATTTCCGTAACCGCCCCGGTTTCCGGCGAACGTGACAAGGCCGGATGCGGTGGCATGCACCGGCGCGCCCATGGGCCCCGCGAAATCCACGCCGGGATGGAACGCATAATGGCCGGTAAAGGGATCGAGCCTGGCGCCAAAGCCGCTGGTGCGCCCGATGCCAGCGCCTTCGACAGGTACAGCCAACGGAATGTGCTGGACCTCGAAAGAGAGATCGCTCAATTGACCCAGAATGGCACTGGCCTTGAGATAGGTGGCATTGAAAGCCGGATCATGGATGCCGTTGACCTGCACATAGTCCAGTGGAATTTCGGGTCCGCCCATGCCGCCCGCCGCCATCTTGTTCTGGACCTGATCGGGATTGAGGCCCGCGCGCCTGACCACGTCGCGCAGCGCCAGCACGTCGCCGGAAAGCACCTCGCCTGTCTTGGCCATCATCACGCTCTCGGACGTGCCCAGCGTTGCCACGCGGCTGGTCTGTTCGGTGAGAGCGCGCAATCCGGGATGCTGCGCGTAAGCGGCCGCGAACGAGCCTGCTGCCTTGGGTGTGCGCACGAATAGCGCCGACGCTATTTTGCGCAACCTTTCGAAACCGTTCTGGAGCAGGCTGGCATGGGCGGGCTTGGCGGTGCGCGGTTGCGGCGCGGCCGGTCCCGGCATGACCGCAAGCGTGCTGCCGCTATCGGTGTCGGCGCCGAAATTGCTGCCCGCAGGTGCGGGGACTTCAAGACTGTCGCTGGCAGGGCCGGTGTCCATGCTGGCGGTGGCGGGACTATTCGACATCACAGGCGCGCCGGGCGCGGGAAGCGCTGACGCTTCCACCTGCGCCTTGCGGTTGAGGAAGCTGGCGATGGTGTTCTGCTTGGTCTGGAGATCGTCCGCGGTGGATTTGAACTTGTCTTCCGCGCTTACGAGCGCGCCATTCAATTCGTCATAGGAGATCTGAAGATCGGCGAGGCGGTTCTCATAGGCCGCCTGCATTTCCTGGAAGCGATGGTCCTTGGCGATGATGATGCGGTCCTTGAACACGACATTGACGGTGGCGAACGCCACCCAGCCCAGGAAGATCAGCGCCAATCCGGCAAGCGTCGCCTGCAGCGACGGACCGAAGGTGAAGAACTGCACCCGGCCGTTGCTGCGGATATAGATCTGGCGTTCGGGAAAGGTCTCATGCAGCCAAACCCAGATACGCTCGATCAGACTTGCCGCCATCTGGGCGTTGCTCACCGATTTTTCTCTCACTGACTTTTCTCTGGCGCTCGCGGGCGAAGCTTCACCCGAAGCATCCTTGCCGGTCACGCCGCGTTGCCAGAAAAAAGATCTTGCGGTTAACCGCGGCCCAAACCGCTGGTTAAACTTCATAGCGTTTTGGCCGCGGCGAGCACGGCCTCCACATGTCCGGGGACTTTGACCTTGTGCCAGGCCTGCGCGATCACGCCTTTCGCGTCGACCAGGAACGTGGCGCGCTCCATGCCCATATATTTGCGGCCATAGAGACTTTTCTCCACCCACACGCCCCACGCATTCGCGGCGTTCAATTCGGGATCGGACGCCAGCATGAGTTTGAGCTTGTGCTTCTTGCGGAACTTTCCGTGAGACTCCAGGCTGTCCTTCGAAACGCCGATCACGGAAATGCCCAATTTATTAAATTTGGCGGCGGCAGCAGTGAAATCGATCGCTTCCCTGGTGCAGCCCGACGTGTCGTCCTTGGGATAGAAGTAAAGGACATAGGGCTCGCCCTTGAGCCCAGCGCGGGAGACGTCCTCTCCAGCGTCAGTCGCGAGTTTGAAATTCGGGGCCTTATCGCCCTTTTCCAGCGCCATATCGCCAACAGCCCAATTCGTCCGTGGGCGCACCATAGGGGGGCGGCGGACGAAGGCGCAACCCGTAAATAATGTTTACAAGATGCTGGGTTCTCTGCCCTTTTTAGGCCCCACACCTGCCATAGTGTGACCTTGAGAAGTTCCGGACAACCCCTTTGAGCTTGCCATTCGCCCGCTACATCAAGGCGCACCACATTAGCGGTGCCGCGGTCTGCATGGGCGGATTGGTGGCCGCGCTGGTCTTCTTCATCGTGGGCGCCGGCATCCGCCTGCTCTTGGGCCCGGTATCGCTGGGGCCTCTTGCGGGCACGCTGGCGGGCGCAATTCAGCAGGCTTTGCCTGGCATTTCCTTGAAATATGATCAGGCGGCGATCGAGTGGAGCCGCGACGAAGGCCGCGTCAATCTGGTCGTCCTAGGCGCTAAGATTTTCGACGCCACCGGACGCGTGGTGGCCCAGGCGCCCAAGGCGGATATCGATCTTGCGGCGCGCCCGTTCCTGTCGGGCCAGATACACGTGCAACGTATCACGCTGGTCGGCGTGCAACTTTCGCTGGTGCACATGAAGGAAGGCGGCATCCGGTTGGGTGCCGAAGGCGACAAGGGCGGCAATGATGTTCTCGCCCGCCTCAATGACGTGATCGAAGCCAAAGGCTCGTCCACCTCATCGCTCAAGAGTTTTGCGATCCGCAACGCGCATCTGAGCTTGTTCGACGAGACCACCGGCCTTGGCATGATCGCACCCAAGGCCAGTCTGATGCTTTCCGCCAAGGATCAAGCGATCGCGGTGCACTTCGATGCCGGCGTGCTGATCTCGGGCCGGCCGGCCACCATCAAGGCCGATGTGACCTTGCCGCCCAGCACTGGTCCAATCCATGGCAATGTTCTTGTCACCGGGCTTGATCTGCGCGCGCTGGCCGCGAACGCGCCCATGTTCGCCGGGCTGAAGAATATCGCGCTCTCCACCAATCTTGCGACGCGGTTCACCGTGGCGCCGGGCGCGCATGTCACCCAGGCGGGTTTCGACTTGACGGCTGCCGGCAGCACGCCGCTGTCGGGCTTGAAAGGCGGCACTTTGCACGTGCGGCAGCTGCATCTCAGCGGCGCCTATGACGGCATCAAAAATCATCTCGCGCTCAACCAGGCTTCCATCGATGCCCGGGAAGGCATTGTCAAACTCAAAGGTGGCGCGGATTTCCATTACGACCGGGACAAGCTCGCCAGCATCAGCGGCGGATTAACCTCATCGCGCATCGCCCTCAACATGCCGGGCATCTTCGCCCAGCCCGTCGGCTTTCAGGCATTCCAGGTGGAGGGCGCGTATGAACTGGCCACACGCACGGCAACCATCACGCGCGCCAGCCTCACCGCTCCGGCCTTTGCCTTCTTAGCGAACGGCACCATCACGCTGGGCGAGAGCGGCGAAGCGCCGGCTCTTGCCGTGACGGGAAGGCTCGCGCCCGTGCCGGTCAGGACCTTGTTGCGCTATTGGCCGTTCACTCTGGCTGAAGGATCGCGCGAATGGATCGATGCCAATATCTTTGCCGGTTCCCTGGGGCCGATGACTTTCGAGACCCATTTTCCCTTGGGGCTGCTCGATCAAGATGCTTTGCCGGACGATTCGATGAAGCTGACCTTCGCCATGACCGGCGTGGAGGGGAATTATGTGAAAGGCCTTACGCATCTGACCGGAATGTCCGGCACGGCCACGCTTTTGGGTGACACCTTCACGGCGGATTTCGACGGCGGGCGCGTCGGCACGCTTATGGTGCGGGGTGGTCACGCCGTGATCCCCAATCTGCATCTGCATGGTACGACCGGCCGCTTTACCGCTCATGTCGATGGCCAGATGCCCGATATCATGACCCTGATCGATATGAAGCCCCTGGGCTATCCCACGCGTTTCGGCATCGATCCGAAACTCACCAAGGGGGCAGCCAGCACCGATCTCAGTTTCGACGTGCCCATGCTGCAGGACTTGGCGGTCGACGATGTCGGCATTTCGGTCAAAGCCCAAGTCAGTGATTTCGCCGTGTCTCTGGGGCGGCTCAAGCTCACCAACGGCGCGGTGACGTTCGACATCGACAATTCCCACCTGCATCAGAGCGGCATGGTGCAATTGGCGGATGCGCGCTTGGCCATGGACTGGGTGGAGGATTTCAAGACCACGCAGCCGGTGACGACAAAAATCACCGCCAAGGGCGTGATGACGGATGCCGCCCGCCAGGCCTTGAATGTGGGGTTGCAGACAATCCTCACCGGGCCGGTTTCGATGAACGCCGACATACAGGGTCATCGCGGCCAACTCACCACCGCCGATGTCAATTTGGATCTGACCAACACGGCGCTCGCTATTCCGATTCTGCATTTGGGCAAACAGGCGGGACAAGCTGCGGCCGGGCATGTGACGGTCAATTTTGGGCCGGGCGATCTCATTCATGACGAAGTCATCCGCGTCACCGGGCCTAATGTTTCGGCTACCGGCACCGCCAATTTCGACCGCGGCGGTTCACTTGCGGTGCTGAATTTTACCTCGGCGAAGATGGGTGCATTGAACGATCTCGCCTTCACCTTGACGCGTAGCGCAGCGGGCGATGATTATGTGCTGAGGGGCCGTTCGCTGGACGGGTCCTTGATCGGGCGTAATGTCGGGGACGCCAACGGCAACCCAACCAACGCCCAGCCTGTCCGGGACGAGACGCCGGCCGGCCCCTTCCATATCGACGCAAAGCTAGAACGGCTGGCGATGCGCGACGGCGTCGCCATCGCGCCTTTCAACCTCGATCTTTCCGGCATCGGCAACCGGCCGTCGGCGCTTTCGGTGTCAGGCGGCATCGGCAAAGCCACCATGAGCGGGTCGATTGAAGCGACCACCACCGGACGCAAACTCACATTGGATGCCGGCGATGCCGGGCAGCTGATAGAGGGCCTGTTCAACTTCCAAAGCATCAAGGGCGGTAAGTTGCACTTGGTCGCCAATCTACCGGGCCGCGCCAGCGATCCAGAGGTCGGCGCCGGCGTGCCCGATTATCAGGGTACGCTGGATATCGACGATTTTCAGGTGGTCAATCAGCCTTTTTTGGCGCGCTTGTTCTCGGCCGGATCGCTGACCGGAATCGGCGATCTGATGGGAGGCGACGGCATCTCGATCGAGAATATGAATGTGCCATTCTCGTCCAAGAACAATGTCATCGGTGTCCATGACGCGCGCGCCCGGGGCCGGGCGATCGGCGCCACCGCCGACGGCTATATCGACCGGCCCAAGAATCAAGTGGCGTTGAAGGGCTCGCTGGTACCGGCCTATGGGCTGAATTCCGTGCTGGGCAATATTCCGCTTCTGGGCGATGTGCTGGTGTCGAAGAAGGGCGAGGGCGTGTTCGGCGTGACCTATTCGGCGACCGGCAATGCCGATCAGCCCAAGATCGATGTCAATCCGCTGTCGGTGCTGACGCCGGGCATCCTGAGGCGCATCTTCGAGGGCCATATGCCGACGCCGGCCAATGCGCCCTCCAACGCGCCCCAAGCTCAGGCCACGCCGCCCGCGACCGCGCCTAAACCCAACTAGGCCGGTTTTATTAGGACGTGGCGCTTCTTGCCGCTCGAGAGTTTCAAGGCGCCGTCCTTGAGGGCGGATTGATCGACCACTAGCTTGGGATCGCTGACAGCATTGTCGTTCAACTTGAGACCATTGTTGGCGATCAATTTGCGTGCTTCGGAATTTGAACTGGCCAGACCAGCGGCGACCGCCAGATTGAGAATGCCGGCGGGAAGCCGCGCCTGAAAGGTGGGTAGACCCTCTGCCGACGCACCTTCTTCGAACGTCCGGCGCGCGGTCTCGGCGGCGCGCTCCGCTGCTTCGCGGCCGTGCAGGATGGCTGTGGCTTCGGTCGCCAGCATTTTCTTGGCTTCATTTAGTTCAGCGCCTTCGAGCTTTTCCAATCGCGTGATCTCGGCTTGCTGCATATCGGTGAAGAGGCGCAGGAAGCGGCCGACATCGCCGTCCTCGGTGTTGCGCCAGAATTGCCAATAATCGTAGACGCTAAACATGTCCGGGTTCAGCCAGACCGCGCCGGCGGCAGTCTTTCCCATCTTGGCGCCCGAGGCGGTGGTGATCAAAGGCGTGGTAAGGCCGAATAGTTGCGGGCTTGCGATGCGCCGCCCCAGCTCGATGCCCGAGATGATGTTACCCCATTGATCTGAGCCTGCCGATTGCAGCCGGCAGCCATAGCGCTTGTTGAGCTCGACAAAGTCGTAGGCCTGCATGATGGAATAATTGAATTCCAAGAACGACAAAGGTTGCTCGCGTTCCAAACGGAGTCTCACGCTGTCCATGGTCAGCATGCGGTTGACGGAGAAATGGCGGCCGACTTCGCGCAGGAAGGGAATATATTCCAACCGGTCCAGCCAGTCGGCGTTATCCACCATGATGGCGTCGGACGGGCCGTCGCCGAATTTCAGCAGATGCCGCACGCCACTCAGCATGCTTTGCTTGTTTCCCTCGATCTGCTCGGGCGTCAAAATCAGCCGTGTCTCATCCTTGCCGGAAGGGTCGCCGGCTTTGGTGGTGCCGCCCCCCATCAAGAGGATGGGCTTGTGACCGGCCTGCTGCAGCCGGCGCAAGGTCATCAGTTGCACCAGATTGCCGATATGCATGGACTTGGCGGTGCAGTCGAAACCGATATAGGCGGTGACGCGCTCTTTTTGAAACAACCCATCCAGCTCGGCAGCAGGCTCGGAGCAGGCATAAAACGCCCCGCGTGCCACGAAGGTGCGGAGGAAGTCGGACTGGAATTGCGGCGCGGTCGGCATGGTGTAGGCTCTAGCTTTCTTCTCCCGCAGCGGCGGGACGTCAACATACTGAGCGGCATTAGCATACATGGCGGAAATTTCGAAAGTCATCGGCCTGATGAGCAGCACCTCGCTGGACGGAGTGGACGCCGCCCTGATCGAAACCGATGGCGAGGACGTCGCCCGCTCCATCGCCAGCCTGACCATTCCCTATAGCCCGGAAACGAGGGCCCTTCTGCGGGCGGCGCTGGAGGAAGCCCGCAATGTGGAGCAGGGGGCGCCGGTGCCTTATGCCATCCGCGACGCCGAGCGGCTTTTGACCGAAGCCCATGCCGAAGCGGTCAAGGCGCTGCTCAAGCAGGCCGGGCTGCAGCCGGACCAAGTTGCGCTGGTCGGTTTCCACGGCCAAACCATCCTGCACCGGCCCGAGAAGCATTGGACCTGGCAGATCGGCGACGGCGCGGCGCTGGCGCGGCTGACCGGGATCGATGTCGTCAATGATTTCCGTTCGGCCGATGTGAAAGCGGGCGGCGAGGGCGCGCCCCTGATGCCGCTTTATCATGCGGGACTGGCGCGCAAATCCGGTCTCGCCCAACCCATCGCCCTGGTCAATATCGGGGGCGTGGCGCAGGTCACTTATATAAATGGCGATACCGTGATCGCCTACGACACCGGCCCCGGCAATGCGCCCATCGACGACTGGATGCAGCGCCACAGCGGCAAGCCGGTGGATCAGGACGGCGCCTTTGCCAAAAGCGGCAAGGTGAATGACGCGGCGCTGACCAAGATGCTGGCCAATCCGTTTTTTGATCGCCCGCCGCCCAAATCGCTGGACCGATTGGATTTCGACAGCAAGGCCGTGGAAGGCCTCAAACCAGAAGACGGCGCCGCCACGCTTACCGCCTTCACCGCTGCGTCGCTGGCGCGCGCCCGTGAGCATTTTCCCGACCCCGCCGCCACCTGGATCGTGTCGGGCGGCGGGCGGCACAACAAATTCCTGATGGACCAATTGCGGGCGCGCGTGAATGCGCCCGTGCTGTCGGCGGAAGACGCGGGCTGGAATGGCGATGCCATGGAGGCGGACGGCTTCGCCTATCTGGCAATTCGGTCCAAACGCGGCTTGCCGCTATCTTTGCCGACTACGACAGGCGTGCGCCAGCCCATGACCGGCGGAAAATACCATCGCAAAAGCTGATATCGCGCAGACCGAGCGCGAGGGATTTTGTGGACTGCGCAGGAGCGGCGCACGGAGCGTGCGTATGCACGTGAGTACGCGCGACGAACGCGGGACGAACGCGGGACGCAAAAGACCCGTGCGTTACCTTCCTTCTCGGGGTTTGCTCATCATGTTGGAGACATACTCTTTCACGGTCTCCACCACATCGGCTTCGTGCTTGTCGAAGAAGTGATTGGCGCCTTCGACCTTGTTGTAGGTGATCTTGATGCCCTTCTGGGCGGTCAGGCGATCCACCAGCTTCTGCACGTCCGCTTCCGGCACCACATTGTCCTTGGTGCCATGGACGATCAGGCCCGAGGCCGGGCAGGGCGCCAGGAACGCGAAATCATACATGCTGGCGGGCGGGGCAATGGAGACGAAACCGGTGATCTCCGGCCGGCGCATCAAAAGCTGCATGCCGATCCAAGCGCCGAAGGAGATGCCGCACACCCACACATTCGACGGATTGGGATAGAGCGTATTCATCCAATCGAGCACGGCGGCGGCGTCGGACAATTCACCCGAGCCATTGTCGAAGGTGCCCTGGCTGCGCCCCACGCCCCGGAAATTGAAGCGCACCGTGGTGCAGCCCAGGCCGTGGAACATGTGGAACAGGTCATAGACCAGGGGATTGTTCATGGTCCCGCCGAATTGCGGGTGGGGGTGCAGCACTAGGGCCATGGGGGCGCCAGGGGCCTTTTGCCGCTGATACCGGGCTTCGATTCGGCCTGCGGAGCCGGGGAGAATGATGTCAGGCATGGTCTTTTCCGGCCGGGTGGGTCTGCGGCTTTAACATAGCGAATAACTCGGATTTAATGGCCTCAAACTCACTGAAAAACCGTTTAATTCCATATGGTTGATAAAAGGCATGCAGGGAAGCGGTGAATACTTGACCGTGGCGGTCGGGAAATCTATACCCCTTGCGCTGGAATCCAGGCTTTTTTCCAGGGCGGGCCGCGCTTCTTACACCAAGCCGTCCTCGAGACCCAAGAAAAAACGCCGCTATTTGAAGGAGATCGGTCCATGCGGCTGAGCACCAAGGGACGTTATGCGGTGATGGCGATGGCCGACCTGGCCGGGCATGCCCCCGAGTCCAATGAAAAATTGTCCAACGAAAAGTCCAGGCCGGTGGCACTGGCCGACATCGCCGAACGCCAGGATATTTCCCTTTCTTATTTGGAGCAG
The DNA here is from genome assembly GCA_035605955.1 of Rhizomicrobium sp. Taxonomy (GTDB): domain Bacteria; phylum Pseudomonadota; class Alphaproteobacteria; order Micropepsales; family Micropepsaceae; genus Rhizomicrobium. The sequence continues at coordinate 5,038 of DATNGI010000083.1, read as the reverse complement.
CTCTTCGCCAAGCTAAGGCGTGGCGGGCTGGTGACCAGCGTGCGCGGACCGGGCGGCGGCTATCGCCTGGCTAGGCCATCTTCCGAGTTACGGATTGCCGACATCATCGTGGCGGTGGACGAGCCTATCGCTGCCACCCGTTGCCGGCCCAACGGATCGAAGGGCTGCACCAAAACCGGCGCGCGCTGCGTCACCCACGATCTGTGGGAAGAATTGGGGCAGCAGATCCATATCTTCCTGTCGTCGGTGTCGCTGGCCGATGTGGTGGAAAAGCGCGTGCTGGGCCGCTCGCGGCCTTGCAATGACTTCGAACCGGCCGAGGGCGCGCGCGACGGCGCGGCGGCGGACTTCGAGGCTGCCTGAGATTTTCATCATGGCTTATTGCGATCACAACGCCACCGCGCCCCTGCGTCCCGCCTGCCGGGATGCGATGGCGCACGCGCTGACCGTGACGGGCAATCCGTCATCGGTGCATGCGCATGGCCGGGCGGCGCGTGCCCTTGTCGAAGAGGCGCGCGACCAGGTGGCCAAGCTGGTCAAGGCGAAGGCCGATCAGGTGATCTTCACCAGTGGCGCCACCGAGGCCAACAATCTGGCGCTGTGGGGTGCGGTGGAAGGCGCGATCGATCAAAGCGAGGCGGGCAAAGCCGCCCGCATCACGCGCCTGTTCGTCAGCGCCATTGAGCACAGCGCTGTGTTGAAGACGGCCGAGGCGGTGGCGGAACGTGTGGCCGGTGTGCGGCTGGACCATCTGCCGGTGACCGCGGACGGCGTGCTCAATCTTGAAGCCCTGCGCGCGGCGTTGCGTGAAGGCAAGGGGCGTGCGTTGGTGGCGGTGATGGCCGCGAACAATGAAACCGGCGTGATCCAGCCGGTGGTGGAGGTTTCGCGCCTTTGCCGTGAGGCCGGCGCATTGTTGCTGGTGGATGCGGTGACGGCGGCCGGCAAGATCGAACTCGACGCTGGGCTGAGCGATTATCTGACGTTGTCGGCCCACAAGTTGGGCGGACCCCAGGGCGTGGGGGCGCTGGTGGTGTGTGCCGATGCGCCGTTGGCGCCGCAGATCACCGGCGGCGGCCAGCAAAAGGGTGCCCGCGCCGGCACCGAAAATCTTTCGGGTATTGCAGGTTTTGGCGCGGCCGCGAAAGCTGTACTGGCCGATGAAAGCGAGCCCGCGCGCGTTGCGGTCATCCGCGATCATTTTGAAGCGGCACTGAAGCAGGTCTTGCCGGATGCGGTTTTTTTTGGCGCCGGCGCGCCCAGGCTGGGCAACACTTCGAATGTGGCGCTGCCGGGCCTCCAGGCCGAAAATATCCTGATCGCGCTCGATCTTGATGGTGTGATGGTGAGTTCCGGTTCTTCCTGCTCATCGGGCAAGATCACGCCGTCGCATGTCTTGTCGGCCATGGGCACGCCAGACGAATTGGCACGTGCGTCCGTCCGCGTCAGCTTCGGCTGGAATTCTACCATCGAAGATGCGGACGCTATGGTCGCATCACTCACGAAATTGGCTGCGCGGGTGCGCGCCCGAAAGGCTGCGTGATGTCATCCGCCGCGCAACAGACCAAGCAGCAGGTCGCCGAACTGGGCGACAAGTACAAATACGGCTTCGTCACCGACATCGAGATGGAGCGGGCGCCCAAGGGCCTGAACGAAGATACCGTCCGCTACATCTCTGCCAAGAAAGGCGAGCCGGAGTGGATGCTGGAATGGCGCCTGGGCGCCTTCCGCCGCTGGCAGACCATGAAGGAGCCGAAATGGGCGCGGGTCCATTATCCGCCCATCGATTACCAGGACGCTTATTATTACGCCGCCCCTAAGAACACGCCCCTGAAACAGTCGCTGGACGAAGTCGATCCCAAGCTGCTGGAAACCTACAACAAGCTGGGCATCCCGCTGTCGGAGCAGATGGCGCTGGCTGGTGTTGCGGTGGACGCGGTGTTCGACTCGGTTTCCGTCGCCACCACCTTTAAGGAAAAGCTCAACGAAGCGGGTGTGATCTTCTGCCCCATCTCGGAAGCGATTCGTGATTATCCCGATTTGGTGAAGAAATATCTGGGCACCGTGGTGCCGGTGACGGACAATTTCTTCGCCACGCTCAACTCCGCGGTCTTTTCCGACGGCACTTTCGTCTATGTGCCCAAGGGCGTGCGCTGCCCGATGGAGCTCTCCACCTATTTCCGCATCAATGCCAGCGAGACGGGCCAGTTCGAGCGCACCCTGATCGTGGCCGACGAAGGTTCCTACGTCTCCTATCTCGAAGGTTGCACCGCGCCCAAGCGCGACGAGAACCAGCTGCACGCCGCCGTGGTCGAACTGATCGCGCTGGACAATGCCGAGATCAAATATTCCACGGTGCAGAACTGGTATCCGGGCGACGAAGAGGGCAAGGGCGGCATCTACAATTTCGTCACCAAGCGCGGCGATTGCCGGGGCGACCGCTCAAAAATCTCCTGGACACAGGTCGAAACGGGCTCCGCTATCACCTGGAAATATCCCAGCTGCATCCTGCGCGGCGACGACAGCGTGGGCGAATTTTATTCCATCGCCATCGCCAATCATTTCCAGCAGGCCGACACCGGCACCAAGATGATCCATCTGGGGAAGAACACGCGCTCGCGCATCATCTCCAAGGGCATCAGTGCGGGCAGGGCGCAGAACACCTATCGCGGCCTTGTTTCGGTCCATGGCAAGGCGGCCAACGCGCGGAATTTCACGCAATGCGACTCGCTTTTGATCGGCGGCGAGTGCGGCGCCCATACCGTGCCTTATATCGAAAGCCGCAATTCTTCCACCCGCATCGAACATGAAGCGACCATCTCTAAGATCGCCGAAGACCAGCTCTTCTATTGCCTGCAGCGGGGCCTGGGACAGGAAGAGGCGGTGGCGCTGATCGTCAACGGCTTCTGCAAGGAAGTGCTGCAGCAGCTGCCGATGGAATTCGCGGTCGAGGCGCAGAAGCTGGTGGGTATTTCTCTGGAAGGGTCTGTGGGTTGAGTATGCTGGACATCAAGAATCTTCACGTCGCGGTGAACGGCAAGGAAATCCTGAAGGGCCTGAGTCTCAGGGTCGATGCCGGGCAGGTGCATGCCATCATGGGTCCCAATGGCTCTGGCAAGTCAACGCTTTCTTATGTGCTGGCGGGCCGGTCCGGCTATGACATCACAGAAGGCAGCATCACCTATAACGGCGAAGATCTTGCCGCGTTGCCGCCGGAGGAGCGTGCCGCCAAAGGCGTGTTCCTGGCCATGCAATATCCGGTGGAGATCCCCGGTGTCACCACCATGATGTTTCTCAAGAGCGCGCTCAATGCGCAACGCCGCAGCCGCGGCGAATCGGAGATGGATGCCATCGGCGTGCTGAAGTCGGTGCGCGCCAAGGCCGCCACCTTGAACGTTTCGGAAGAGATGTTGAAGCGGGCGCTCAATGTCGGTTTCTCGGGCGGCGAGAAGAAGCGGTTGGAAATTCTTCAGATGGCGCTGTTCGAACCCAAACTGGCGATCCTGGACGAAACCGATTCCGGTCTCGACATCGACGCGCTGCGGCTGGTGGCGGAAGGCGTCAACGGCCTGCGTTCGCCATCGCGCGCCATGTTGGTGATCACTCATTACCAGCGCCTGCTGGATTACATCGTGCCCGACCGCATCCATGTGTTGGCCAAGGGCCGCATCGTGGCGGAAGGCGGCAAGGAGCTGGCTCTGGAACTGGAAGCCAAGGGTTACGAGCAGATCGTGAAGGACGCGGCATGAACCCGGCGCTGGCGCTTCCCAATCGGCGGGTTGAGGAGTGGAAATATTCCGACCTGGCGCGCGCCTTGGGCGATGCCGGTTTCGGTGACGCCTCGGCGGGCGTGCAGATGCGTGTGCTTCCGGCCTGCGTTGAAGCTATCGAGCTCGATCAACCCGTGCGGCCGCTCTGGGTCAGCGCGCATTACGGCAAGCTCAAAACCAATGCCGTCAGCGCTCTGTCGCTGGCCAAGGCAGCAAGTGGTCTTGCGCTGCGCGTGCCCAAGGGGCAGGTAGTTGCCGCGCCACTGCGCCTGACTGTGACTGGCGAAGGTCATACGCGCTTGCTGCTGGTGCTGGAAGAAGGTGCTTCGCTCACGCTCCTGGAAGAGGGTGATGCGGCAGGCACGCGCAATGCCGGCTTTGAAATCGTGCTGGGCGCCAACGCCGAGCTTCATCATGTGCGTCTTGCGCCGGTTTCGGTTGCGGTGCAGGTCGAGGAAATCTCAGTGCGCCTTGCGGGAGACGCACGCTATTACGGGCACTTCGCCAATTTCGGCGCCAAACTATCGCGCACCGAACTCGCCATCGCGCTGGAAGGCGAAGGCAGCGAAGCGCACCTGTCGGGCGTCAGCGTGCTTTCAGGCAATGCGCATGCCGACGTCACCACCTATGTGACGCATGCCGTGGGGCACACGCAGAGCACCCAATTGTTCAAGAAGGTCGTGGGCGGGCATGGCCAGGCGGTCTACCAGGGCAAGGTCACGGTGGCCAAGGGCGCCGATGGCGCCGATAGCCGCCAAACTGCCAAGGCGTTGCTTCTTGGAGAACGGGCCGAAGCCGATCTCAAGCCCGAACTGGAAATCCTGGCCGATGACGTCAAATGCGCCCATGGCGCGGCGGTGGGCGATTTGGACGCGGATTCCCTGTTCTATCTGCGCACCCGCGGCATCTCCGAGCAGGAAGCGCGACATCTTCTGATCCATGCCTTTCTGGAAGACGCCTTGTCGGACATCGCCCATAACGAACTGCGTGAGACCGTGCGTGGTGCGGTCAGCCGGGCGCTGAACGAGGTGGCTGCATGACCGCGCCCGCCAAGATCATTTCTGCCTTTGATGTGGAAAAGGCCCGCGCGGATTTTCCGATCCTGGCGCGCCAGGTCTATGGCAAACCGCTGGTTTATCTGGACAGCGGGGCTTCGGCGCAGAAGCCGCGCGTCGTGCTGGAAGCGATGACCCGCTTTGCAGAAAGCGATTACGCCAATGTGCATCGTGGCGTGCATTACCTTTCCGCAGCCGCCACCGACGCTTACG